>JAFONM010000057.1 GCA_017418445.1 Kiritimatiellia bacterium | reverse complement strand
GGAAGACCCTAGACCGACCCTGGAAGACTCCAGGAACTCCCAGGGATGGTGGCCGACGAACATCGCCTTCCCTTCCGTCGGCTCGCAGACGAAACTCCGCGAATCTCCCCTGTCGACATGGCAATGGGCGTCCGTCATTTCACAACCCCGTGGTCCGATCCCATGTTCTCCCCGAGGAGCGCCAGTTTCGGATCGCTCGCCTCGAAGCCCTGTATCCATCCGTTCTCGAACCCGAAATCGGCAGCGGCCTCCGTCACGCTCTCGTATTCGTCCTCGGCGACGCTCCTGTCGAAGGGCGGAGTTTCGAGTCCCATGTAGGCGGGAGTGTACTGCGCCATCACGGACACCGGAACCTCGTTCGAGACTTCCGTCGCGAGCCACGCGAGATTCTCGATCGCCTCGTCGGCATGGCCGGGGAGGACCAGTATCCGGACGATCGTCTTCGCATTGGCCCACGCCCACTTGACTGCGGCGCGGGACGCGGCGACGTAGCCTGGCGCCGCGGACGCCTCGCGCGAAGTCCTGTCATCCGAGTACCTGAGGTCGAAGAGCGCCCAGTCGCACAGGTCGCGATACTCCTCGAGAGTCTCCACCCTCTCGTAGCCGGAGGAGTTCCAGACGAACGGCAGTCGGATTCCCTCGTCCGCAAGCGGCTTCACGGCCTCGCGTATGAACGGAAGGTACGGAGTCGGGGATACGAGGTTCCAGTTCTCGACGCGATCCTTCACCGCGAGGTCGCGGAAGATCTCCGTGAGCTCCGCAATCGTCCTGTCCTCGCCCTTCCCGCGCCAGCTCCACGGAGAGTTCTGGCAGTAGAGGCACTTCATCGTGCAGCGCGAGAAGAACACGCATCCGCTCCCGCGCTCGCCGACGATCGGCGGCTCCTCGCCGAAGTGCGGCCCCCACCTGAACACCCTCGGCCGGTCAAGGGCGCCGCACCATCCCGGCGCGCCGCCCTCCCGAAACCTGTCCGCACGGCAGCGCCTCGGACAGAGCTCGCAGAGGCATGTCATTTCTTGAGCTTGATTTCGATCGGAACGAAGGTGTCGGGATTTTCCGCGCGCTTCATGATCTTGTCGGCGTACTCGTCCGAATACCAGCGGTCCGTCTCCGTGCGGTCGCGTCGTCCGTTGTAGCGCTGGCACGCCTTGAGCCATCCGTCGAAGAATCCCTTCGGACGCTCGGCGGCGGGACGGCCGGAGGCTCCGAAACCCTTGCGCGAGAGATACATTATCGCGGCGCGTACGTTCTGCTCGACCGTTCCCTCGTTGCGCTTCGACGGCTGCCTGAGTCCCACGAGCTCCTTCTCGCGTCCCCAGTCCCCGGGAACGTTCACCTGTATCGGGTCGACCGCCCACGCGGCCTTCGAGCGCGGACCGTTGCCGCCGGACTCCTCGATCATGTGGCTCTTCACCTGTGCCGCCGTGAGGTCCTTTATCTTCGCCGCCTGGGACGCCGTGCCGCCGCACCACTTCGCCTTGTCCGCGTTGAAGTCCGCGACCATCTTCGCGATGAGGGCGTCATGCTGCTGGTAGCGCGCGTCCTCGAATCCGCGGAACACCGGCAGCCCCGCGCCGCCGGCGTGGATGCGCGGCGCGCGCTTCCTGAGCGGAGTCTTCGCACTCGCGGGGACCGGCTTGACGCCGCCGCCCTGCCGCTGTCCGGGAGGCAGGACCTTCGCCTGCTGCATGGGAGTTATCACATGCTCCCACACGAAGTCCTCGATGCGCTTCACGGTCGCGAGCTCCTCGTTCGTGAGGAAGCGGCGGTCGATGTAGATTTCGCCCCAGTCGTCGACGAGCATCTTTCCGAAGGGACCCGTGTCGATCCTGTACCTGACGGCCTCCGTCGACGCCGGGACCTCCGCGATTCCCTTCTTCGCGAGTTCCGCCGCATGCCTCCTCATGCGCGCGGTGACGTTCGCGTAAACCTTCTGGCCCTCCTGGAAAAGCTGCGCCGCCTCCACCATCGCGACGGGGTCAAGGGAGAGTCCCGCGAAATCCGCCCGGGAAATGTCCATGACCTGTCCGCGTCCGCACAGAGGCGCGGCGAAAACCGCAATCGCCGCGACGAGGCTATTCGTTGACGACTTCATTTTGCGCATCCTCCCTTCTTCCGCCGGTCAAGGCGAGGTAGAGTCCGACCTGTCCCATCTTGACGTACATGAAGAGCACCCACAGGACGGGCACGAGGAACAGGAATGCCAGAAGCCCGAGGCCGTTGCGTCCGACGAGGATGCAGAGAACGCCGGCGAGCGTCAGCAGCAGCGGGAGAAGAAACGCGAACCAGTAGGAGCAGTCAACACTGAAGGATTTCCACATGTTTCCGTCCATCAGCTCCTTCGTCCTGCGGAGAGTCTCCCCGGCGGAGAAGTCCGGATTGTCCGCCTGGACGAGATAGGCGAACCTGTAGCGGTAGAACGGAACAAGCATGGCGCACGGGACGGCCACCGAGAAGACGGCGATGCCCATCATGGATCCCGCCGCTCCCGTCGACCGGGCAAGGCCCAGGACGATCGCGAAAGCCACGAGAGATGCCGCGATCGACCAAACCGTGTATATGAGCAGCAGGCGGACGAACAGCCAGGCGAGGGAGAGGGGGCGCCTGAATCCGCCGAACGCGGAGGCAAGCCAGTCCGAATCCTCGCCCCTCGCGCACTTCAGCGACACGGCAGCCATGCCGAACGAGGCGATGCCGGAGAGGATGACCGAGACGAACGCGGTGATCAGTCCGGCGGTCACGAGCTCCGGCACGATCTCCTGCGGCAGCGCGGGAGGAGCGCTGCCTGCGGACAGCGCCGCCATCACATCGTGGATGTACTCCATGTGGGCGACTCCGCCGAGAACGACGAACGTCGTATTGAGGACGGACTGCGCCATTTGCGAGATGAAACCGAACATCAGTCCGGTCGCGAAGAGCTTCCAGAACCAGCACCTTTCCCAGAGTCCGCGCCATGCCCATGAGCGCAGCCTCCCGCAATACTCTCCGTCCACCACCATGTCAGAACCTCCTGTCATGCCAGCTCCTCACGATTTCGGACGGCCCGCGAACGCGGCCGTCGAGAACGGCGGCGTCTCCGTGCGTCCCTCGCGCCAGTCGCGGACCGCCTGGAGCCGCGCCTTCATCTTCGCCTCCGCTCCGAGCCCCGACGGCTCGTAGTAGCGCCTGCCCGCAAGCGAATCGGGGAGGCACGACATCCGCGCGATCTTCTCCTCGGTGTCGTGCGCGTAGGTGTATCCCCTGCCGTAGTCGAGTTCCCTCATGAGACGGGTTGGAGCGTTGCGGATCTGGAGCGGGACGGGCTCCGACATCATCTGCTGCGCGTCGCGCACGGCGCGGTTGTAGGCCTGCTCCATCGCATTGGACTTGGGGGCGAGCGAAAGGTAGACGACGATCTCCGTCAGATGCACGTTGCACTCGGGAACGCCGAGATTGTGGCACGCGTCCCAGCACGCAACCGCGAGCAGGAGCGCGTTCGGGTCCGCGAGACCGACATCCTCGCTTGCGAAGCGGATGCAGCGGCGGGCGATGTAGAGCGGATCCTCGCCGCCCTCGAGCATGCGCGCGAGCCAGTAGACCGCGGCGTCGGGATCGGAGTTGCGCATCGACTTGTGCAGCGCGGAGATTATGTTGTAGTGTTCCTCGCCCGTCTTGTCGTAGAGGAGCGCCTTGCGGCTCACGACCTCCTCGAGGACCTTGTCCGTTATCGTCGGCCGGGAATTCACGAACTCGGCGTTCGCGACGGCGGTCTCGAGCGTCCCGAGCGCGTTCCGCGCGTCGCCGTTCGAGAACACCGCGATCTTGGACAGCGCCGCGTCGGATGCGTCGACACCGAGCCTGCCGAATCCGCGCTCCTCCGTGAGGGCGCGGCGCATCAGCTTCACGAGGTCCGCCTCGCCGAGCGCCTTGAGGACGAACACCTTCGAGCGGCTGAGGAGCGCGGAGTTCACCTCGAACGAGGGATTCTCCGTCGTCGCGCCGATGAGGATTATGGAGCCCTGTTCGACATAGGGGAGGAACGCGTCCTGCTGGGCCTTGTTGAAGCGGTGGATTTCGTCGATGAAGAGAACCGTGCGTCCGCCCATCCTGCGCCGCTCCTCCGCGGCCGCCATTATCTCCTTGATCTCCCTGATGCCGCTCGTCACGGCGGAGAAGTTCACGAACTCCGCCTTCGTCGCATTGGCGATCACGTTGGCGAGGGTGGTCTTGCCGACGCCGGGCGGACCCCAGAGGATCATGGACGGGATCCGGTCGTTCTCGATCATCTGGCGGAGGAGCTTTCCCTCGCCGACGAGGTGGTCCTGTCCGACGAACTCCGAGAGGTCCCTCGGACGCATCCTCGCGGCGAGCGGCTGCGCGGAGGAATTCGGTGCGGCCCCCTCTATGAGCGACATCTGCCTCATGTCACATCCTCAGCCAGAATTTCTTCCACTCGGCGACGAACTTGTCCAGCGCGTCCCTGCTCCCGAACGCCTCGCCCGTCGCGCGGAGCATGTCGTGATGGCGGAGGATGGCCTTCATGTAGTCGCTCTTGACGTCCTTGAACGGCTGGAAGCGCACCTGCGGCGCGCCCTTCTCCAGGAAGTAGCAGACGGACCACGCCATGCGGTAGTTGAACGTGCGCGTGGCGGAAGTGCCAGAATAGAACTGCACGTAGTCCATCGCGAGGACCGACGGCAGGTACTCGGCGGCCGCCTCGATGTCCACCTCGATTCCCCAGTCCGCCGACTCGGTATCCTCGAAGTACTGCGCGTATCCCTCGTTGATCCAGGGCGAAGCGGTTATCATCGAGCACGCGTAGGAAAGGTACTGGTGGAAGGCCTCGTGGCGGAACGTCTTCAGGAGTTCGCGCGCGCCGTCCGCCGGAAGGTACGCGACCAGTTCGCGCCGACGCTGGCTCCAGTAGGCGCCGCTCCACTCCATGCCCTCTATCTCGTAGACGTCGAGCGCGCCCAGGTACTCGTCGCGGTCCTTGAAGATCCTCGCCACCGAGAGGACGTTGGACACGTCGAGCCGGGAGGGAAGCACCGCGGCGTACTTCGCCCGCATCGCGGAGAGCTCGTTCGTCAGCGAACGCACGAACGCGTTGTCCGATGGAAGATCGTCGAGGACGCAGAACTCGCGCGCCGATGTGAAGTGCCAGTTCGGATAGTTGGTGACGGTGTGCCAGGCGTCGCGCCGGAGGAGTTCGCGCTCGTCGAGCCTGTCCCTGCCGCGACGCCCGGAAGTCCCGGGCTCTCCTTCGGACGCGAGCTCGGACCTCAGTCCCTCCTTCACGCGCACGGGCCAGTCGCCGAGAAACTCGTCCTCGAACGTCTCCGCCGCGACTGCCGGATCGTCGCCGTCCGCGAACTCCCACGAAGCGAAATACCAGACGTCGCACTTCCCGGGAAGGAACGTGCAGACGACGGCCGAGGTGTTCGTTCCATGCCAGTACAGGACCTTCTCGAGGCCCTTGATCTGCTGCCTGGGCGAGGACGGCTCCTCCGGAAGGTCGAAGGGGGACAGACGGGATACTGCGAGGGCGAGCGCGTCCCCGTCCTTCGGCACGAGCGGCTCCAGATCCCTTTCGAAGGCGACGCGCGTCATCGTGCCGTCCGCGAACTTCGGAGGCTTCGCGTCGAGCTTCGCGACGGTGAGGCGCCGTCCGTCGCGGTCCTTCCACCTGCCGAGGACCTCGCGGGCCGTCCAGAGGTCGAGCCTGTCGTAGCGGTCCTCGAGCCGCCGGGTCCCGCCGCTCTCCGTCACGAGATGCGCTTCGGCGCGCGGCATGTCCAGCGGCGCGGGTTCGGCAAACCAGAGGATCGCCGAGAGCAGAAGCATCAGAGTCCTCCCATGATGAGCGAGCCGAACGTGGAGATCGGCGTCGTGTCGCGGAAGTTGTCTATGACCTGCCTGACATCCCTGGCGAGTCCGTCGACCTCCTTGTAGAGTCCGTCGTCCGCCATGAGCCTCCCGAGCGTTCCCTCGCCGTTCCTGAGGCGTTCGGCGACTGCGTTGAGGTTGTCCATGAGCTTCTCGGCGGACGCGAGGGTCGTCCTGGCGTCGAAGGATTCGCTCGCACTGCGGAACGCGTTCACGGCGTCCTCGAATTCCTTCGCAAGCGGATCGTCCTTCGCGAGGAGGCGTCCGGCCAGCCCCTCGCCGCTCTTCAGCTTCTCGGCGACCGCGGCCGCGCCGTCGAGCGTCTTCCTGAGGTCGTTGTAGACGGTCTCGTCCTCGGAGAGGAGCTTGCCGACGGTGCCCCTGCCCTCGCGGAGGTTCGTCGTGACGGCGGCGAGGTTCGTCATCGTCGTCTTCGCGTCCGAGACCGTAGACCTGATGTCGCTGTAGAGCGGCTCGTCCTCGGAAAGCAGCCTGCCGACGGTGCCCTTGCCGGCGCGGACGTCCTCGGTCATCGCCGCGAGGTTGGCGGAGGCGACCTCGACGCGGTCGACGATGTTGGAGAGCTTGCCGCTCGAGAATATCTCGTCGATCTTCTTCGCCGCGTGGGAGATGGTGCGGCCGAAGTCGACCGGCGTCTCGCCGCGGAACTCGGTCGTGACGAGGTCGAGTTCGGCGCCTTCGCCCTCCTCCATGAGGAGGTAGTGTCCGCCGAGCATCGAGAGGTCGCAGACGGAAATCCTGTATCCCTCGCGCATGACGACGCCCTTGTCGATCTCGACGATCACCTTGAGCGCGTCGGGCGAGAGCTCTATCCTGTCCACGACGCCGACCTTCGTGCCGCGGTACATGACGTTGTCCTTGTCCTTGAGTCCGCCGACGTCCGTGAACGTCACGGCCGCGTACACCTTTGTCTTGCCGTGGATGACATCCACCCCGGAGATTATGATCGTGAAGTACACGAGGAGCGCGAGGACGGCGAGCATGAACACGCCGACGATCGCCTCGGAAAAGCCGTCTTTCCTTTTTGCGCTCATATTGCCTGACCTTTCGTTGCGGCAAGGAACTCCCGTACGTCGCGGTTGGGACTGTCCACGAAATCCTTCGGGGTCGAGCACTCGACGACACGGCCGTCCTTCAGGAGAAGGATGCGGTCCGCTATCGCAAGGGCCCCGAGGAGGTCGTGCGTGACGACCACGGAGGTGATTCCCAGCTTCTTGTTGAGTCTCCTGATGAGATTGTTGATCGTGACCGACGTGACGGGATCGAGTCCGGACGTCGGCTCGTCGTAGAGTATGACGTCGGATTCGCGCACGATCGCGCGGGCGAGTCCGGCGCGCTTCTGCATTCCGCCGGAGATCTCGGCGGGGTACCTGCCGGCGGCCTCCGAGAGTTCCACGTCCTCGAGCGCCTTCGCGACGCGCGCGTCGATCTCGTCGTCGGAGAGGTTCGTGCACTCCCTCAGCGGCAGCGCCACGTTGTCCGCGACGGTCATCCACGCCAGGAGCGCGCCTCCCTGGAAGAGGTAGCCTATCCTGTCGCGCACCTTCGCGAGCGTCTTCGAGTCGCACGAGGCGACGTCGACGCCGTCGAACACTATCCGCCCGGAGGTCGGGGTGAGGAGGCGCACGAGATGCTTGAGCGTGACGGACTTTCCGGTCCCCGACGGACCGGCTATCGCGAGGATCTCGCCCTTCACGACGTCGAACGAAAGTCCGTCCAGGACCGCGGTCCCGTTGAACTTCTTCGTCACGTTCTCGAAGGATATGAGCGCACCGTCAGTCATAGAACGCCCTTGTAACCATGTAGCCGAACATGAGAATCAGCAGGAAGTTCACGATGACGCTCCTCTGCGTCGACTTTCCGACGCCCATCGCTCCCATCGTGGTGCCGAGCCCCTCCGCGACGGAGACGCCTCCGACGGTGAGTCCGAAGAGCGTCGCCTTGAGGAGGCCGACGTAGAGGTCCTTCGTGTCCGCTATGGACATGGCGCTCGCCATGTACTGCGTGAAGTTGACGCCGAGCTGCGTGACGCCGACGACTCCACCTCCCATGGCTCCGACGACGATGCAGTAGAACGCGACGAGCGGAGCCATCACCACGAGCGCCATGATGCGGGGCGCGGCGAGGAAGCGGATCGGCGAGATGGACATTATCTCGAGCGCGGCTATCTCGTCGTTCACCTTCATCGTGCCGAGCTCCGCGGCGATGGCGGACCCGACGCACGCGGCGAAGCAGATTCCGCACGCGAACGGACCCATCTCGCGCATCAGGGAGATCATCACGGCCGCGCCGAGGTATATCTCCTGGTTGAAACGCCTCAGCTCGAGTCCGACCTGGAGCGCGAGGATCATCCCGATGAAAAGCGAGACGACCGTGACGACGGGGAGGGTCCGTATGCCGGTCGTGTAGAGCTGGCGGACGAGGTCCGCCCTTCCCTCCCTTCGGCAGAGGACCGACGGGAAGTCGGAGAGCGCCTCCACCGTTATGTGCATGCACCAGCCGAGAGACGAGAGGAACTTCGCAATGTGACGAACGACGCCCTGCGTCCTTGAACGCGGAGCGTCATCCCACATCGGCTCTCGTACAACGGTCATTGCTTCCTGTCCGGCTCGGCGGCGGGCGCTGCAGGCGCCGCGGGAGCCTTTGCCTCGGGCGCGGGCCCGGCCTCCTGTGCCGGAACGGGGTTCGCGGCGGGGGCGGGCGCCGCAGCGGGAGCCGCGTTCGTGGCGGGAGCGGCGAGATCGTCGATCGCGGCCTCGACCGCAGCCTTTGGCTCGACGGGCGGCGGCGCCGGAATGCGCTTGTCTGCCGGCACCCAGCGCTTGACTATCGCGAGCGTGAACTCGACGGCCTGCAGGTCGATGTCCTTGACTTCCTTCTTGAGCGCCTCGAGGCGCGCTATGGCCTCGTCCTTCCTTCCGTCCTGCGCGAGCGAGCGGGCGGCGCCGAGCTTCGCGGTGAGCGCGAGGAGGCTCTTCGGATTTTCAGCGGCGAACTCGTCGAAGGCCGCGAGAGCCTCGGGGAACCTGCCCAGGGCCTCGAGGCACTGGGCGCGGCCCACCTTGGGGATGTCGGCGTAGACGGCGGGCGTCTTGCCGGAAGCCATCAGCTCCTCGTATATCCCGAGCGCTCCCTTGACGCCGGCCTCTTCGCGGCTCGCGAAGCTGGCGGACGCGAGAAGCAGCTTCATGACGGGCGTCGTCTTTGCGTCGGGCTGGGACTCGATCGCGGCGCGGATGTCCTGCACGGACTGCAGCGCCGCGGGGCTCGAGGCGTCGAACTGCGCGACCAGCGAGGCGTTGACGGCCGATGCGAGCGCGTCAGACGCGGCGTCGTGCCGACTCCGTTTGCGCATGTTGTAGGCTCCGATGCCGACGGCCACGAGAGCGGCCACGACAACGACGACTACCGCCTCCTTGCCGTGCATTTCCCACCATTCGACGACGGGTTCTAGTTCTTCTGGTATCTTCATTTGTTGTTTCCTTTTTCTTCGTACAGCGTGGCCCAGGCGTCGAGCGCGCCTTCGTCGCGCCCCTCCGCCCGGCAGATTATGCGATTGTAGTCGAGGGCGTCGAGGAAGTCGCGGTTGTAGACGAACCGCGCCTTGCCCTTCGTCGGCGGCTTCTCGAAGCGCTTCATCGACTCCATGAGCAGGACGGCCGTGAAGTATGTGGCCTTCGGAATCTTGAGCGAATTCGACATCGTCTGCATGACGCGGCGACCGGCGCCGTCCCTGGCGCTCTCGCGGAACATCACCGTCATCAGCACGGCCGCGCGGAGTCCGTTCGCCACCTCGAGCCCCTTTTCGGACATCATCCTCTCGTAGGCATCGAGGACCGAGAGGTACTTCCACTCCGGACTCTTCCTGCCGCCCGAACGGTCGATCGCGGCGGAAAGCTCCGGCAGCAGGTCGGCGAGCATCCCGTACGACCACATCTGCCTGAACGCCTCCTCGGAATGCCCGTATGTAAAAAGACGGAAGACTTCCTCGCAGACGCGCGGAATGCTCGCGGCGAGTATGCACGCGTGGCGGCGCTTCATCGCGGCCGCGGTCTTGCGCTCGATGGTGAATCCGAGACGGGCGGAGAACTTGATCGCCCGCATCATCCTCACGGGATCCTCCTGGAACCGGATGTCCGGATCGCCGATCGCGCGAATCACCCCGGACTCGATGTCCTTCATGCCGCCGACCCAGTCGATGACGCTGAAGTCCTTGATGTTGTAGAAGAGTCCGTTGACGGTGAAATCGCGGCGATAGGCGTCCGTTTCCGGCGTGCCGAACGTGTTGTCCTCGAATGGTCCCTCCGCTGCATGCTCGATGATTTCACCGACAGTCTGGGAGTTCCGGCGGAAAGTCGCAGTCTCGATAACCTTGTCGCCGAAGCGGACGTGCGCGAGGCGGAACCGCCGCCCGACGAGGAAGCAGTTCCTGAACGCGCGCTTCACCTCGTTGGGCTTTGCGGAGGTTCCGACGTCGAAATCCTTTGGCTTGCGGCCCATGAGCAGGTCCCGGACCCCGCCGCCGACCAGATAGGCGGTGTATCCGAGGGAAGAAAGGCGATAGAGAACCTTCAGGGCATCGGGATCGATGTCCTTGCGCGAAATGCAATGCTCCGGCCGTTGATAGACGACCGGCCCCCCTTTCTTCTTCTTTTTCTTCAGGAAGTCGAACATTCAACTATATATTATACTATTTTTGCCCCATCATGCGCAATAGAGCCGACAAGGGCGATACGGCCAACGCATTAAAAGCCGATCATTCCCCTTCAGGGCCCCTGGATCGTTTTTTAATGCGTTGGAGGAAATTGGTGGACCGGGCGGGACTTGAACCCACGACCTAGGGATTATGAGTCCCCAGCTCTGACCGACTGAGCTACCGGTCCGAAAAGAACGCGGATATTATACCATAAATTTCCCCGGCTTGGGGAATCCGTCACCAGGCTATAGGCGTCTGACCGTGCGCGACGAGGTATTCGTTGGCGCGGGAGAACGGCTTGGAACCGAAGAATCCGCGGTAGGCCGACAGCGGGGACGGATGGGCCGAGGCTATCACGCAGTGGCGATTGCGATCTATGAACGAGCCCTTCCTCTGCGCGTAGGATCCCCACAGGACGAAGACGAGGTGCTCTCTCTTCGTCGCCAGGATGCGCACGACTTCGTCGGTGAACGTCTCCCATCCCTTCCCCTGGTGGGATCCCGCGCGATGCGCCGCCACGGTGAGCGTCGCGTTGAGGAGAAGAACTCCCTGGTCCGTCCACGAAAGGAGGTCCGGCATGTGCCCGAGCTCCTTCGCGATGTTCTGGAGGGACGGCGGAACGGCCACCTCCGGCGGAACGTAGAACGCAAGTCCCTGCGCCTGCCCCGGCTCGTGATACGGATCCTGTCCGAGGATGACGACCTTCACCCTGTCGAACGGCGTCCTGTCGAACGCGGCGAAAATCCGCTTCGCCGGCGGGTAGCACGTCCCCTTCCCGTACGCCTCCCTGACGAAGGCGACGAGGTTCGCGAAATACGGCTTGTCGAATTCCTCCCCGAGGACTTCCTTCCAGCTCTGGTCGATCCGGACTTCCATGGCGTGACTTTTCAGACGATGAGCATGCAGTCGCCGTAGCTGAAGAACCTGTAGTTCTCCCTCACGGCCATAGCGTAGGCGCAGAGGATCCGTTCGCGTCCGGCGAGCGCGGAGACCATCATGATGAGCGTAGACTGCGGAAGGTGGAAGTTCGTTAGCATGCAGTCGCAGACCTTGAACCTGTACGGCGGATATATGAAGATGTTGCTGGCGCCGCTGCCCGGGGCGACGAGCGGCTCGCCCCTGCCGGCCCCTTCCGCGCCGTCGTTTCGCGCCGCGACCGTCTCCAGCGTGCGGACGGTGGTCGAGCCCACGCAGAAGACGCGTCCGCCGCGGGCCTTCGTCTCGTTGACCGCGGCGGCGGTCTCGGGCGGAACCGTGAACGCCTCGAAGTCCATTTGGTGGTCCTCGATGTTCTCCGCCTTGACGGGACGGAAAGTTCCCGGTCCCACATGGAGCGTTACCGCGGCGCGCTTCACGCCCTTCGCGGCGAGTGCCGCGAAGATTTCGGGAGTGAAGTGAAGTCCGGCCGTGGGCGCGGCGACGGATCCGACTTCGCGCGCGTATATCGTCTGGTAGCGTTCACGGTCCTCCATCTCCTCCTCGCGCGTTCCCTCGCGCTTCACGTAGGGAGGGACCGGTGTGCGGCCGAATTCGTCCAGGAGGTCCATGAGCGGACGCGAACAGAGAAACTCGACCTGCCACATTCCGATGCCGACGAGCGGCTTCTGCAGGCGCGCGTGGAGTTCACCCTTCGGACCGAACACCGCGACCTGTCCCTCGCGGCACCTGCGCCCCGAACCGAGCATGCAGTTCAGACCGGCGAGGCGGCTGGCGGTCGGCGGCCGGCGGCGGCGGCGGGGGAGACGAGGAGGACCTCCACGGCGCCGGGCGTATCCGTCCATGTCCCGACAAGGCGCGCGGGAAAGACCTTCGTGTCGTTGACGACGAGAAGGTCGTTCGGCCCGATGTACTCGACGATGTCCGCGATGTGGCGGTGCTCCAGCATTCCCGTGTCGCGGTGGAGGACCATCATCCTCTCCGTTCCGCGCCGTTCCGCGGGATGCTGCGCGATGAGGCGCTCGGGAAGCGGATACCAGAACTGACGTGTCTTCATGACTGGTGCTGCATGTCGCAGAGCCTGCGGTAGACGCCGTTCTTCGCGAAGAGCTCCTCGTGAGTCCCGCGCTCCACGATCTCGCCGTCGCGCATGACGAGTATGAGGTCCGCGTTGCGGATCGTCGAAAGGCGGTGCGCGATGGCGAACGTGGTGCGATCCTTCATCAGCCTGTCGATCGCGTCCTGGACGAGCTTCTCGGTGACGGTGTCGAGCGCGCTCGTCGCCTCGTCGAGGATGAGGATCGGGGGATTCCTGAGCATGGCGCGCGCGATCGCGATGCGCTGGCGCTCGCCGCCGGAGAGCGCGAAGCCCTTCTCGCCGACGAGGCGGGAATATCCCTCCGGCTGCGAGAGGATGAATTCGTGCGCGTTCGCGAGCTTCGCCGCGGCGACGACCTGCTCGTGGGTCGCGTCAGGGCTTCCGTAGCGGATGTTCGCCTCGATCGACTCGTTGAAGAGAAGCGTCTCCTGCTGGACGGATCCGATGAGCCTGCGGAGATCGGAGGCGCGGAGACGGCGGAGGTCCGTTCCGTCCATCGTGATGCGGCCCTCCCTCGGATCGAAGAAGCGGGCGAGCAGCGCGCTCATCGTGGACTTGCCGCTTCCGGTTCCGCCCACGACGGCGACGACCCTGCCGCGCGGAATCTCGAAGCTCGCGTGCGAGACGGCGTCCTTCTCAGCCGTGTCGTAGCGGAAGGACACGTCGTCGAAGACGATCCTGTCGTCGAACGAGGTCTTCCCGATCGGATCCGCATCCTCGGGCAGCTCCATCGCAACGTCCATGACGGACCAGATTCGCGTCAGCGCCGCGCGGCCCTGTTCGATCTGGACCTGAAGCTTCGAAAGCTGCTTGAGCGGACGGTAGATGAGGAGAAGCGGCGCGAGCATCGGGATGACCGCCGAGAGCTTCACCCCGGTAAAGAAGCACCAGACCACGAAAACGCAGATGAGGACGATGCCGACCGTCTCGACAGCCGGCCCGACGAGAAGGCCCCACCTCAGCTGCCTGAGCGTCGCCTTGAGCGTCTGGCTGTTGGCGGAGTGGAACTTGTCGTACTCGAACTCCTCGGTGTCGTACGCCTTCACGACCTTTATGCAGGTGAGGATCTCGTGGATGCGGCTGCCGACGACCGAGAACTTCTCGAGCGCCTTCTTGCTCCATTTCCTGATCTTCTTCGAGAGGAAGACGACCGGGAGCATGAACATCGGGAAGCCGATGACGATCATCCCGAGCGTCGGGAGCATGTCGTTCTTCACGGCCGAGTAGATTATGAAGCCGACGGAGACGATTATCTCGAACGGCGCCTGCGCGAGCTCCTGGACGACGTTCTTGATGACCTGCTTGACCATGTTCGGGTCGTGCGTGCAGCGCGACATGAGCTGCCCGACGTCTATCCTTCCGTGGAACTGCATTGACTGCGCCTCGACATGCCGCATCAGGTCGCAGCGTATGTCCATCACCGTATGCATTCCGCACCACGCGAGACAGTATTGGTTCAGGAAGACGAGAGCGCACCTGACGAGCGCAGCCGCGGGGACGACGACGATGACCAGAAAGAGGAGCGGCAGCCCTACGGCATCGTCCTCGTCCTGGAGCTCGACGCCGAACCTGGAGAGGAACTTCTTCAGCTTCGAGTATTCCTTCGTGAGCTTCTTCTCGCTCTTTGAAATCCTGTTCGCCGCCAAGGGCTCCTCCGCCCGGTCCGCCCCGGCCGGGGCCTCTTCGACGACGGTCGGCGACACCTTCGCCTTCTCGACCCCGGGAGCCTCCACCCTCTCGAGCGCCGGCTGAATCACCTGGAAGAACGGGATGAGCGTCCCGGCCGTCAGGATTCCGCACACTACGCCGACCGCGAGCCGCAGCCCGTAGCGCCTTGCGTACCGCCAGAGGCGTCCGTATGCCTCCTTCGCCGAGTACTCGCGGTCGAAGAACTCCCTGCGGTATTTGACCTTGTCCCTTCTGCTCTTCATCGTTCGTCAGCCCTGTTGAGTCGCCGAAGCGTACCTGTCGTGCCCCGCGAAGTCCTTCTCGACCTTCACGTCGGCGAAGCCGTAGTCGGACATCATCCGCGCGACGGCCTCGCCCTGGTTTTCGCCAATCTCGAAGAATATCTTCCCGCCGGACCTGAGAAGGTTCATCGCGTCCGCGAGATAGCGCTCGTAGAAATCCAGCCCCGTCTCGCCGCCGTCGAGCGCGAGGCGCGGCTCGTGGTCGCGGACCCTCGGGTCGAGCTTCTCCATTTCCGCGCGCGTCACATACGGCGGGTTCGAGACGATGACGTCGAACATCCCGCCCTCGTCGAAGTCGTCGAGTCCGTCAGCCACGGCGAACTTCACCCTGCCGGCGAGTCCGCATCTGGCGGCATTTTCCTTCGCGAGCACTATCGCGTCCTCCGAGACGTCCGTCCCGAGGAACGCGGCCGGGGCCGCATGCTCCTTCGCGAGGGAGAGTATTATCGCGCCGGTCCCGGTGCCGACGTCGATCACGACCGGATTCTCCATGCCCTTCATTCCGGCGAGGACCCTGGTCACGAGCTCCTCCGTTTCGGGACGCGGAATGAGCGCCCTCGGATCGCAGCGGAGGGTGAGCGTGCGGAAGTCCCATTCGCCGAGGACGTACTGGAGCGGCTCGCCGTTCGCGAGACGCGCCATCGCGCGGCGGAGCGCCTCGACGAACCTGTCGGAGACCTCCTCGCCGAGATGCGGAGCGAGCGTTCCGCGTCCGCACCTCAGAAGCCGCGCCGCAAGAAGCTCGGACGCGACGACCGGATCCGGAACACCCTTGGCGTCCAGATAGCCTGCCGTCTTCGCTAGGGCCTCCTTCCAGAGCATCAGAAAGGCATGTCGTCGACGTCGTTGGCGTCGGACGGGAAGTCGCCCGGGTCCGCCGGCGCGGGAACGGGCTCGGTGGAGGTTCCGTCGCCGTTGAGGACCTCGATCTTGAGGCCCGTCAGGTCGGTGAAGTACTTGACCTGCCCCTGCTGGTTGGTCCACTCGCGTCCGTCGATCGCGAAGCGTATCTTGGCCCTCGAGCCCTCCTTGACCGTCTCGAGAACGGACGCGTTGTCCTTCTTGAACGTGAAGGCGATGTGGTTGGGATACTTGGACTCCTGGCCGACGTCGTCGGTGAGGACGATGTCCCTCTTCGAGAATCCGCTGGGGAACGTCTGCGTCGGGAGAACCTTCTCGACGACGCCCGTGTACTCGTATATCGCTGCCATTTTCGTTTTCCTTTTTTTAAAAGCCGCCGCTCAGCGTCCGACCGCGGCGCGGTAGCGGGCGATGAGCTGGTTCGTGGAGGAGTCGTGCCTGCCGGACGGCTTCTTCGCGACGAGGTCCTTGAGGACGCCCTTCGCGAGGACCTTGCCGAGCTGCACGCCCCACTGGTCGAAGCTGTAGATGTTCCAGATGACGCCCTGCGTGAACACCTTGTGCTCGTAGAGCGCGATGAGGGATCCGAGCGTCTCGGGAGTGAGCTCGTCGCAGAGGAGCGTGTTCGTCGGACGGTTGCCGTCGAACGTCTTGAACGGTACGAGCTTCTCGGGGACGCCCTCCTTGCGGCATTCGTCGGCCGTCTTGCCGAACGCGAGCGCCTCGGTCTGGGCGAAGAGGTTCGCCATGAGCTTGTCGTGGAGGTCGCCGATCGGATTGTGCGTCTTCGAGCATCCGATGAAGTCGCACGGGATGAGGTGCGTGCCCTGGTGGATGAGCTGGTAGAAGGAGTGCTGGCCGTTCGTGCCGGGCTCGCCCCACTCGATCGGACCCGTAGAGTAGGTCACCCTCTCGCCGTCCTTCGTCACGCCCTTGCCGTTGGACTCCATGTCCATCTGCTGGCAGTACGCCGGGAAGCGGGAGAGGTACTGGTCGTACGGAAGGATGCAGTACGTCTCGGCGCCGTAGCCGTTCGAGTAGAGGATGCCGAGAAGCGCCATCACGACCGGCATGTTGCGCTCGAGGCGCGCGGTGCGGAAGTGGCGGTCCATCCTGTAGTAGCCCCTGAGGAACCTCCTGTAGTTGCCGCGTCCGATGGCGATCATGAGGGAGAGCCCGATCGCGGACGGAAGCGAATAGCGTCCGCCGACCCAGTCCCAGAATCCGAACATGTTCTTCACGTCGATTCCGAACGCGGCGACCTCGTCCTTCGCGGTCGAGACCGCGACGAAGTGCTTCGCGACCGCCTTCCTGTCCCCGAGCTCCCTTACGAGCCAGTCCTTGGCCGCCTCGGCGTTGGACATCGTCTCCTGCGTCGTGAAGGTCTTGGAGGCGACGATGAAGAGCGTCTCGGCGGCCTTGACCTGGCGAAGCGTCTCGGCGAGGTGGGTGGAGTCCACGTTCGAGACGAAGAAGAACTTCATGTTGCGCTTCGCGTAGGGCGTGAGCGCGATGTTCGCCATTACGGGACCGAGGTCCGAACCGCCGATGCCGATGTTGACGACGTACTTGATGCGCCTGCCGGTGAAGCCGCGCCACGTGCCGCGGCGGACGGAGTCGGAGAAGTCGCCCATCGCGTCGAGGACCTTGCGGACGCCCGGGATGACGTTCCTGCCGTCCACCATGACCTTCGCGTTCCTGTCCATGTTGCGGAGGGCCGTGTGGAGGACCGCGCGGCCTTCGGTCGCGTTGATCTTCCTGCCGGTGAACATCTTCTCTATCTCGGCCTTGAGGTTCGCCTTCTCGGCGAGCTTCACGAGCGCCTTCATCGTCGCGGCGTCGATCCTGTTCTTGGAATAGTCGAGGAACCATCCGGCCGCCTCGAGCGAGAATTTCTTCGCCCGGTCCGGGTCCTCCGCGAAATAGTCCTTGATGGTCTTGTTCTGGTTCGCGTCGATAAGCGCGTCAACCTTCTCCCATGCCTGAGCGTCCATTTTCTTAGTTTGTCCTTGCGTTTTGTGATGTTGTGAAATCAGTTCTCCGTATTATACCAAAAATCGGCCCCCCTGGGGCAAATTGACCAATTGAGGGGGGATGTGCTAGAATATGGACATAATGGCAGGGAAATTCAAGACCGAAAGCATTGCGCTCAACGGAGCGCAGGCGAAACGCGTGTCGTTCGGACACTGGTCCGGCGCGTGCGTCTTTCTCATCGTCTGGCTGACATTCTGGACGTTCGGCATCGTGATGCTGACCCGCAAGC
>JAFONM010000056.1 GCA_017418445.1 Kiritimatiellia bacterium | reverse complement strand
CGCACGCTCGAGGAGATCGAGCAGTACTTCAAGTCCGGCAAGATGCCTGAAAAGAAGCAGTGACGTTCCGCTTTCTAGGCACGGGCACATCGGTGGGAGTGCCGCAGATCGGCTGCGACTGCCACGTGTGCACGTCGCGGGATCCCAGGGACAGACGCAACCGCTGCGGGGCGTATGTCTCGACGGATTCCGGCGCATTCCTCGTCGACACCCCGCCGGAGCTCCGCATCGCCTGTCTCGAGTACGGGATAAAAAGGGTGGACGCGGTCCTGCTCACCCACGCGCACATGGACCACATAGCGGACTTCGACGACATCCGCAGGTTCAACACGATCAACGGCACGAGGATTCCGTGCGACCCGGGTTCTCCGGGCGCGAACGGCCGGACGTTCAGGATCGAGGGGAAGCCGCTTCCATGCTATGCGCTCCCCGACACGATCGACCAGATGCACCACATCTTTCCCTACATCAGCGACCGCGGCGGCGCGATGGGGCTCTTCCGTCCGCAGATAGTGTTCAGGGACAACGTCGAGCCGTTCGAGGTCGCGGGGATCCGCGTCGAGGCGCTGAAGGTCGAGCACGGATTCCCCTGCTGCGGATACCTCTTCGACGGCGCTCTCGGATACATCAGCGACTGCCACGTCATTCCGGACGAGACGATCGAGAAGCTCAGGGGCGTCGACACGATGGTTCTCAACTGCCTGCGCGTAAGGGAGCATCCGACGCACCTCGGCCGCGACCGTTGCCTCGAGTACATCCGCCGCATCAATCCGCGCCGCGCCTATCTCGTCCACATGTGTCACGACTTCACCCACGAGGAGTGGCTCGGAATGCTGCCGAAGGGCGTCGAACCTGCGTACGACGGACTCGAGCTGGATATATGAAAGGAGGAACATCGATGCGTAGACTCGCGATCTTCGCGCTTCTCGGATTCCTGGCCCTCGCGGCGACGGCGAGGACGACGCCCACGGGCATAACCGTTTCCCTGAAGCTCGACGAGACGAACTACGTCGTCGGCGAAAGGGTGAGGGGCGTCATAGACGTCAAGAACATGCTCGCCGACAAGGTGTCCGTAGGATACACCAATTCCCAGGACCGGATGTTCGTCGAGGTCTTCCGCGCGTCGGACGCCTCGGAGCTCAGCCGCACCTCCAGGCATCCGTTCGTCGCCCGCTTCTGGCTGAAGTCCAACGAAGGGCAGAAGCTCGAGGTGCTGCTTGCGGATCACTTCGACCTCTCCGAGCCCGCGCGCTATCTCGCCCGCCCCGTGCTCGTGCACGGCGGCATGCGCTACGAGGGACAGATGAGGTCCTTCGACATGGTCCCCGGGATGCCGATCTCGTCGGCCGTCCAGATGTTCAAGAACAACGAAGGGCACAGCCGCCAGTTCGACCTGGTCCACTGGTCGAGGCAGGGGACCGAGCACCTCTTCGTCATGGCGCACGATACCGGCGGGAGAGGACGGCGATGGATCACGACGGACGTCGGCCCGATGATGCGCATCACCAAGCCCACCATTTCCATCCTCCCGAGCGGAGAGGTCATCGTGTTCCATCGCAACGGGGCGGACTCCTTCGTCCGAAGCGAGTTCTGGTCGATGACGGACAACCTGGTCCTGAGGAGCCGCCGCATGGTGCGCGATCCGGAGACCGCCGGACAGCAGAAGGTCCAGGAAATGTACCGTCGCCAGGGCGGCGTGAAGCCGGTGGACCGTCCGTGGTGGAAGTTCTGGTAGTCTGGTGAACATACTCGGGATAGAGACGAGCTGCGACGAGACGGCCGCGGCGGTGGTAAGGGACGGACGCGAGGTCCTTTCAAACGTCGTCTACACGCAGATTCCCCTGCACCGCCCCTATGGCGGAGTCGTTCCCGAGATCGCCTCGCGGGCGCACGTGGAGAAGATCACCCAGGTCGTGAAGAGCGCGATGGACGGACAGGACGTCGATGCGGTGGCTGTGACGTACGGCCCCGGGCTCTCGCCGGCGCTCATCGTCGGACTCAACGCGGCGAAGGGCCTTGCCCTGTCGCTCGGCGTCGACCTGATCGCCATCAACCACATTGAGGCGCACCTTCACACTCCTTTCCTGTACGACAGGGGCGAGACGCCTCCGTGCCCCGATCCGTCGGAACTCTATCCGTCGCTCGGACTCGCCATCTCGGGAGGACACACCAATTGGTTCGACATCGCGGGGGCGGGAGAGTACACGACAATCGGCCAGACGCTGGACGACGCCGCGGGCGAGGCGTTCGACAAGGCGTCGAAGCTTCTCGGACTCGGCTATCCCGGCGGTCCAAGGGTCGACAAGATCGCAAAGGCCTACCTGGCCGCGAACGGCGGCTCGACGAAGGGCATGATCCCGTTTCCGAAAGGGCGTCCTCGCGACGGCGTGAGCGCGCTTGCGGGACTTCCCGCGGAACTGTGCGTGTCGTTCTCCGGACTCAAGACGGCGCTTCTCCGCCATGTCCAGCGGAATCCCGACCTTCAGAATCCCGATCCGGCCCTCCAGGACGCGGATCCGTCGCAGATAGATCCGAACTCCCACCTGGCGTGCGTGATCGCGAGCTACCAGGAGGCGATAGTGCAGGCGGTGGCGGACCGCACCCGCACCGCGCTGAGGCGCCGCGGCTACAAGGCGTTCGTCCTAGGCGGCGGCGTGTCCCTCAATTCGCGCCTCAGGGCGGTCCTTTCCGAGGTCGCTTCCGAGGCGCGCATCCCGCTCCTGATGGCGAAGCCCAGGTACTGCGGAGACAACGGGGCGATGATCGCGGGTCTCGCCTACACGCGGCGCAACATCTCCGGCGGCGCGGCACTTGCCGTCGATGTCGCGCCGTCACTCGAAGTCGGCTGACGCCATTGACGAACGCCGG
>JAFONM010000055.1 GCA_017418445.1 Kiritimatiellia bacterium | reverse complement strand
CATGGCCAGGACAAAGGAGAGCTGATGCCGGGAGGGTGGACGACATGGATCCTCGCGAGCGCGGTTATGCTCGCGCTCTACGACCTCGCCAAGAAGGCGAGCGTCAACGCGAATGCCGTCATCCCGACGCTCCTCTTCTCGACAATCGCCGGCAGCGGCGCCTTCCTCGTCGCGCTTGCGTTCGCAGGACGCCTCGGCGCCTCCGCCTCCGCGGTGACTCCCGAAATCGCCGCGCTCGCTGCGGTGAAGACGACGATCGTCGGGACTTCGTGGGTCTTCACGTTCCGCGCCCTGCGGACTCTCCCCATCTCCATCGCGACCCCCATCCGCGCCTCCGCCCCCGCGCTCGTCTTCGTCGCCGCTCTCTTCCTCTACGGCGAGGTCCCGAGCGCGCTCCAGGGCGTCGGCATGGCCTGCATCTTCGCGGGATACTTCCTCTTCTCGTGGGCGGGCCGCCACGAGGGGATAGACTTCTTCCGCAGCCGCGCCGTCTGGTGCGCCGTCGCGGGCATGTGCTGCTCCGCCGCGTCGTCCCTCTGGGACAAGTACGTCTTCCAGGTTCGCGGCGCGAACGTCGAGGCGGTGCAGCTCCTTTTCCAGGTCGGACTCGTCCTCTTCTATGCGCTCGCGCTTTCGGCGCGGAACTTCCTCGGACTCCGTGCGGACCGCTTCGAGTGGCGCTGGACCATCCCGCTCGTCGGCGTCCTGCTCGCCGGCGCGGACTGGCTCCTCTTCAAGGGGATATCCGGGCCCGGCGTCCCCATATCCGTCGCCTCGCTCCTGCGCCGCTTCTCCGTCGTCCTCACTTTCTTCCTGGGCGCGAAGTTCTTCCACGAGACCAACCTCGCCCGGAAAACCCTCGCTCTCGCCGCGATTCTCCTGGGCGTTTTGCTTATCTGCCTTTAATCCGAATCTTCCCCGTTGACAGCAGCACGCGGTTTATGATATGATAATCTCGTGATTACGATAAAAGGAGGTTTGCCGATGGGCAGAAACGAATGGATGAGAGGGGAGATCGACTCGTGGCGGCGAGGCGGCGTCATCGACGACGCGCTTGCGGAAACGCTCTCGAGGCGGTATCCCGACACGGGACACAGGCTGTCGTGGGGAACGGTCCTCGTCGGGTCGTTCGGCGCGCTCCTCGTCGGACTCGGCGTCATCGCGCTCTTCGCCGCGAACTGGGACTGCTTCGGACGTCCCATGCGCGCCGCCATCTCGACGGCACCCGTCGTCCTCTGCGCGGCAATCGCGATTTTCGCCGCGTGGCGCGGAGAGGAAAGGGCGGCCGTGCGGGAGCCTCTCGGCATTGCCTGGGCGATTGCCGCCGGAGCCGCCGCGTGCCTCGTCGCGCAGACATACCAGGTCGGCGGATCCGTCCCGGGACTGATCCTCCTCGTCGCACTGCTGACCCTGCCCGTCGCGTGGGTCACGTCGTCCGCGACAGTGATGTCCCTGTGGCCGGTCTATCCCGTCGTGTGGGCGTTCGCGAAGTGCGACGAAATGAGCGGCCGAGGACACTTCGGCGTCCTTGCCTGCGCGCTCTTCCTGATGGCGCTCTCCGCCCTCGCGTACGTCGCCTACCTCAGGCGGCGAGGGGAGCGCGGACCCTTCGTGGTCGTGCAGTTCGTCACGGGGCTCGTCTACTCCGTCGGACTCGCCCTCGTCGTCATCGCGACGATGGACTTCCATTGGAGCGCCGCATGGCCCTATGTCTATTCGTTCTGGGGCTGCGCCGGACTAGTCGGCGCGCTCGGACTCCTCTTCAGGCTGCCCGTATGGCCCTGGATCGCCACCGTCGTCGCCGCCTTGGCCGCGTCCGCGTTCGGCGTCGACAACGACGCGGGGAACTACGTCCTTTCGTTTGCGTTCGCCGTCGCCGTCGCAGCGTACGGCGTGAGGCGCCTCAGGCTCGGATACGTCAACGTCGGGGCCATCCTCGCGATATGGCTGGTCCTTGCCAAGTTCTTCGCCAGCAACGTCGACTTCACCGTGAAGGGCATCGTGCTTGTCGCCTGCGGAATCGCCCTCACCGTCGCCAATGTCTGTTTCATGCACGCCGTAAAGCCGGGGAGGAGGACGAAATGAACAAGAATGCCCGCATCGTTGCCGCGGCCGCCGTCCTGGCGGTGCAGCTTCTCGCCATCGGATGGCTGATATTCCGCTACGAGCGGATTGTCTCGGACGGAACCGAATGCCGCTTCGCATGCCGCGGATACGATCCGTACGATCCGTTCCGCGGAAGATACCTTCGCCTCAGCGCCTCCGCCGAGTGCGATCCCATTCCGGACGTGGAGCCGTACAATCTCGACGAGGTGTGGATGAAGATCGATCCGAAGGGCGGAACGAATTCCCTTTCCCGCATAGTCGCCGCGGCGAAGGCGCCGGAAGGCGAAGGAACCTGGGTGCGGTTCCCGCGCGGGTCCGTGCACAGGGCGTACCGTGTCGGTTGGTCCGACAGGCGCAAGGACGAGGAGTACGAGGATTTCCAAAAGCGCCAGAAGGAGTCCGGCCATGTCTATCGCGTGAACCTCCCCGACAGGTTCTTCATGAACGAGAAGCTCGCGCCGAAGGCGGAGACCGTCCTCGCCGAACGGGCGTCCGACGCCATCGCGGTCTATCGCGTCAAGGACGGCGAGATCGTCCTCGTCGACGTCGAGATCGACGGCAGACCGATTTCCGAACTCGTAAGGTGAATGGAGGATCGCCGTCAAGGGCGACTTCGCGCCGAAGGGCACCGTTATGCGGCAGGAGTCAAATTTGGTATAATGCACGGCTGTGAACGGAAAGTCTGCAATCAAGGGGCTGGTCGCCGCGCTCTGCGCCGCGGCGGGACTCTGCGCCGCCGCGGAGACGAACCGCGACGCGCGCGTCGTCTGGTATGTCCCGGGCTGGATGCGCACGAAGGCCCCGCACGGAACCGACTGGCGCGCCTTCACCAACGCCTTCCCCGAGGCGACGCACGTCTTCAAGGGCTGGAACGGCAACGTCCTCTGGGGCGACGCCGTCGAGAACGCCGACGCCCACGCGACTGCGCTCGCGGACGAGCTGTCCGCGCTTTCGGCCGCCGAGCGGAGTAACATCACGCTCGTCGGACACTCCCTCGGAGCGCGCATGACCGCCCGGACCCTCGCGATACTCGGCAGACGCGGCGTCAGGGTCGGCGGCGCCGTCCTCCTCGCCGCCGCCATCCCCAACGACGACCCGGACCTCGACGAGATGGGGCTCGGCTCGGACCTCCCCGTCGTCTGCCTCTGCAATCCCGACGACGTGACGCTCAAGTACGTCTACGCCATCGGCGGCGGAGAGGACTCCTGCGCGTTCGGCGCGGGCGGCGCCGTGAAGCGCCTCGTCAACGTAGTCGAAAGGGCCGTCCCCGCGGACATCGCCGAACGGACGAAGCTCGATTCCGCATGGGCGAAGGTCGGCGCCTTCAGGCGCGTCGCGAACCACCACGCCCCGTTCTACTTCGCCTATCTGAAGATGATCCTCGACGGCGAGGCGGACGAGGAGGAGCGCAGGCTCATACCCCAGGACAACGTCAACTGGTCGCTCAAGGTCATCGACGGAGAGGTCTGGTGGGACGTTCTGGACGCGAAGGACGGATGGAAGCTCGAGCGGCACAAGATAACCGGACACTGCCGCATACTCGATCCGCGCAGGCGTCGCGCCGCGTGGGGCGACGAGGAAAAGATGCGTGCGGCGTTCCGCAAGGCCGCTGCGGACTGACCGTCAGGACTTCTTCTGCCAGTCCGAACGGTCCGCCATCCTCGGCCTTATGCCGACGAGCTTCGAAAGGACCCCCGTTCCGTATATCCACAGCGTCGCGTAGCAGACGGGAAGGTGCCACCACGCGAGAGACTTCGACCCCCGCGGCGCCCTTGCCGCGAAGAGAAGCGCCTGCACGACGAGCGGCAGCACGAACATCGCGGAAAGGACGAACAGGACTATCCCGCCCCTGCGCTGCTCCTTCCACGGATACGTCCGCTCCTTCGTCTTCGCGAAGAAGAGGAAGTCCCTTATCCTGCGGCGCTGCTTGCGCGTGAAGTCGCCGAACTTCGCGCAGTACAGGTGCACTATCGACGTCTCGACCTTCGCGATCGCTCCGCATCCCGCGGCGACCGCGGCCGCCGCGACGTCGATGTCGAAGAAGTACGGCGCCCACATCACCTTGTCGAGAATGCGCCTTCTGAAGACGAATCCGTTCGCGCCTATCGTCGGCATTCCGCTCCCGATCCCGAGCTTCAGGTAGCCGTCGCGTCTCTCCGTCGGGACGTCGAGTCCGGTCCACCGTCCCGTCACCGCGCAGTGCCTGTCGTAGTTTCCGACGAACAGGCACACGGGGTCGTTCATGCCGAGTTCCGCGAAGTACCTCGTGAGCGACGGATCGTCCCTGCGCGCCGAGTAGCGGATCGGTTCCGTCGCGAATATCGAGTCGTCCGCGAACGGCGCGGTCATCGCCCTGAGCCATCCCGCGTCCGGGAGGATGTTGTCGGAATCGACGAGCGCTATCAGGTCCCCGCGGGACGCCTTGATGCCGGCGGTCTTCCCCGCCTCGCCGGTCTTGAGCGGATTCCCGCAGACGACGTCCACGCCCTTCGCGCGCGCGATCTCGAGAGTCGCGTCCGACGATCCGGCGTCCGCCACGACTATCTCGTAGTCCTCCCTCGGAAAGTCCTGCGCGAGGATCGCGTCCAGGCATTCGCCGAGCGTGCGTTCGGAATTGAGCGTCGGTATGACGAACGAAACCATGCTGTCAGTCCAGTGCGAATTTCCTGTTGAGTTCCCTGGTCGACATGAAGAAGAGGGTGGGCTTTCCGCGCGGACACACGTACGGCATCCTGCAGGCGCACAGCTCGTCGACGAGCTTCTTCGCCCCCTCCTCCGTGAGCCTCCTCGAGGCGCCGGCGTACGAGCGCGCGACGGACCTCGCGATCGCCTCCTCGCGCCAGCGTGCGCCGCCGCGCCTCGGTCCCGCCTCCGCGAGATCCTTCGCGATCGTGGCGAGGACCGCCTCGGACGGCATTCCGTCGAGCATCTGCGGCACGGCGTCCACCTTGAACGTGTCGCGTCCGAACTCCTCGACCGCGAATCCAGCCGCGGCGACCGCGTCGAGGGCCGCCCTGAGCCGCGCCGCGTCGGAGGGGGAGAGCCGCACCGTCTCGGGGACGAGCAGCGCCTGCGACGGACGCGGACCTTCGTCCGATCCCGAGACGAGCCTCTCGTACGCGATGCGCTCCCTGGCGGCGCGCGGATTCATGGTGACGATTCCGGCGTCGGTCTCGAGGATGAGGAACCCGGACTCCGTCTGCGCGAGGTAGCGATAGTACTTCCACGGACGCGAGGACGTCGAATCCGGCGACACCGCGAACTCCACCTGTACCGGAGCCTGTGCCGGCTCCGCGGCGGATGCCGCGGGTCTTGCGACGGACGGTTCCGGCGCAGCGTCCGGCTCGATTCGCGGAGCCTCGACGGCGGGCGTCGCCGCCGGCCGTACGGCCGCAGGCGCCGTTGTCGCCGCGGCAGTGGAGATCGGTGCCGCGGCTGCGGCCGGAGCCGGCGTGAATTCCGCCCGCGGCATGGTTCCGCCCGCAAGGGCGGACCCGATGGCGCACATAAGCGCGCTTTTAACCGCGGCGTTGCTGCGGAACCTCACCTCGCGCTTCGTCGGATGGACGTTCACGTCGACCTCGGTCGGCGGCAGGTCTATGAAGATGACGACCGCGGGACGCGAATCTCCCTGCCCGCGCGGATACGCCTCCCTGAGCGCGTATGCGATCGTTGGCGCGGTGGCGGGGCGCGAGTTCACGAAGACGTACTGGCTGCGGCGCGTGGGCGTGTCGAGGTTCGGTCGCTCAACGAATCCCGTGACGCGGATTCCGTTCCGGTCGGCCGGCGATTCCGGAATCGGCAGGAGTCTCTCCGCGAAGTCGCGTCCGAAGAGGTCCCGCACGCGGTCCGCGAGCCGTTCCGCCGGCGCGAGCCGATAGAGTTCGCGTCCGTCCACCGAAAGCGTGAACCCCGTTCCGGGATGCGCGAGCGCGTGCACCGTGAACACGTCCTTGACGTGGCTCTCCTCGGTGGCGTACGACTTCAGGAACTTGCGCCGCGCAGGGACGTTGCAGAAAAGGTCCCTTACCTCGACGATCGTCCCGGGCGGACATCCCGCGGCGCGCACCTCCGCGAGCTCCCCCGCGTTCACCTGGACGAGCGTTCCCTCGTCCGAGTCGCGGCGGCGCGTCGTGAGCGTGAAGCGCGAGACGGACGCTATGGAGGGGATGGCCTCGCCGCGGAATCCGAGCGTGTCGATCCTTTCTATGTCGCCGACGTCGAGTATCTTCGAGGTCGCCTGGCGCTCGAGGGACAGGAGCGCGTCGTCGCGCGTCATGCCGCATCCGTCGTCCGCGACCGAGACGAGCTTTCGTCCGCCCTGCGCTATCGCCACCGATACGGATGCCGCGCCGGCGTCCAGCGAGTTCTCGACGAGCTCCTTGACGACGGACGCGGGGCGCTCCACCACCTCGCCTGCCGCGATCTTGTTCGCGACGTGTACCGGCAGAACGCGTACGTGTCCGTCTCTTCCCGTCATGTCCGTCAGGCGTCCAGGGTGACGCCCTGGCGAAGGTACGTCGGGGTGTCGAGGTCGACTCCGCTGTCGTTTATCGTGGGCTCGACGTTGTTGAAGCGTCCGCGTCCCTGCGGACCCTGCGCGAGCGGATTCCTCGGCCGGCGCTGGCGGCGCAGCCTCGGAGCGTCCGCCGACCCGCCGGAGACGTCGTCGTCCTTGCGGATGCCGGATTCGAAGAGGAACACGACGACGGAGAGACGTCCCGAGAACGTCGCCTCGTCGTTCACCGTCGCGAGATCGAAGTTCGCCGAGCGTCCGAACGCCGCCTTGACGCCTTCGGCGACCCTGCCGACCTCGGAGAGCCTCAGGTCCTCGCCGGCGAGTATTCCGCAGAGTATCGACCGCGCCGGCGTATTCCCGGCCGCGAGAAGGGGAGAGCGCGACAGCGCGTCGACAACCTCGGCTGCGCGGTCGGGCCCCTGCGCCGTCGCGACCGCGAAGCGTCCGCCCTCCGCGTTCGCCACGATGCGGCGGACGCGCTCTGGATCGAGGCGTATGTAGCCCGGGCGCTCGACCATGCGCCAGAAGAGCGTTATGCCCGAGGCGAGCGTGTCCACCGCGCGCTTCATCGCGCTTTCCATGTTGTCCTCGCCGGCGACGAGCCTGTCCAGCGGAAGGAATATCGAGGAGCTCGCCTCGGTCGCGATGGAAGACATGATTCCCGTCGCGTTCTGGCGGCGTCCCGCGCCCTCGAACTCGAACGGAATCGTCGCGAAGACGATGGACGGGATCCCGCGTTCGCGCAGGTGCCTGGCGACGGCGAGAGTGGCGCCCGTGCCCGTTCCTCCGCCCAGGCACGCGACGACCACGGCGAGGCGCGCTCCATCCAGGGTTTCGTCTATCGCGTCCCGCGAGTCCTCCGCCGCGAGGCGGGCCATCGGTATGTCGCCGCCGGAGCCGCGTCCGGCGAGCCTGTCTCCGCCGAGGAGCACGAAGGGCTCGCCCTCCGCGCCGGTGGCGGCGTCGGTGTCGGCGAGCACGTAGCGGAGCCCGGGTCCGAAGGCCCTCGAGACGCCCCGCGCCGCCGCCGATCCGGCGCCGCCTATTCCGATCAGGATCATGGATGATTTCGCGTCGTTCATTTGAAGAACCTTCCGAAGATTGACGGGAAGAATGACTTCTCCTCGTAGTTCTTGTGCGCGTAGAGGAGCGCGCCCGCGATCGCCGCGAACGATTCCGCGTGCTGCTCGTTCTCGAGTCCGTCGACGTTGACCGGCAGTCCGAACCTGACAGGCATCCCGAGCTCCTGGCGGACGAGGTCCTTTATTCCGTACAGGGCCGCCCCGCCGCCGGTGATGACGGCGCCGGCGTTGAGCCGGTGCAGCAGGTCGCGGTCCTCCAGATCGTTCCTTATTATCGTGAAGAGCTCCTTGAGCCTCAGGTTCACCACCGTGTCGAGCGAGCGGCGCGAGACGGTCCTCGCCTCCATGAGAGGGGAGCTGCCGAAGAGGTTCGCGCGCGGACTCGGATCGGCCGGCGACGACAGCGACGCCGAGGCGTCCTTTCGCTTGAGCATCTCGGCCTGCGCCTGCGTCGTCTGGAATGCGTAGGAGATGTCGTTCGTGACGTGGTCCCCGCCGACGCCTATCACGTCCGCCGCCGCGAGGTATCCGTCGTCGTACGCCGCCCATCCTGTCGAGCCGCCGCCGAGGTCGAGGACCAGCACCCCGTCGCGCATCTCGCTCTCCGAGAGGACCGACTCCGCCGCGCACGTGGCCGCGAAGAGCGGGTCCCTCAGCTCTATGTGTGCCTCGCCGGCCGCGGTGCGCGCGTTGTCGACGAGGTTCTTGTTCGTCGTTATCTGCAGCGTGTCGAGCTTGAGGATGTGTCCGCTCATTCCCTTCGGGGAGACGATCCCCGGGAGCGCGTCGAGCCCGTAGGACTGCTCGACGATGTCCAGGAGCTCGACGTCCTTCGGCAGCGCGTTGCTACGGGCGGCCCTGCGGACCTCCTCGATGTCGTCGTCGTCGACCCTCTGGCCCTCGACCTGCGTCGTGCCCTGGAACGGGAACGCCTTCACGTGCTGTCCCGAGACGACCAGGAACGCGTTCGCTATGGTGAGGGAGTCGCCCGTCTCCTCCTGCTTCCTCTCTATCTCCCGGAGGACGCTCTTGATGGACTGCGTCGCCTGGTTGATGTCGAGTATCTGGCTCTTCCTCACCCCCGTCGAAGGTATTTCGGCGTGGCACGTCACGCGGAGGCGCTCCCCCGTCTTCGCCTCGCCCGTAGCGAGCACCGTCCTCGTGGTGCCGATCTCCAGCGCGGCATAGATGTTAGTCATAGCCTTGGCTCCTGCATTGTTATGCTCTTGAGGTCCGTCGCCCAGAATCCGCTGCGCGGCGGCGTCAGCTGGGTCCTCGTCACCTTGCGGTAGTTCGAGAGTATCTTCTCCAGCCTGGGCTGCGCCGGATCATCCGGGTCGTCCAGTATCCGCCAGAGGATGTTGAGCATCCCGTAGTCGCTCGTCGTCACCTTGAGGTACGTCGCGTTCTCGGTCGACACCTCGGCGAACTCCTGCATCGGTATCCCGGCCTTCTCGCACAGGAGCACCGTCCTCAGTGCCGTCATCGCGCGTCCGCCGATCCTGTCGCCGCGGGAGGGCGGCGGACCCGGCACGACGACCATCGGGAGGTTCCCCGTGTCCTTCTTCGGGAATTCGAAGACCATCCCCTCCGCGTCCGCGACGTTCCACGCGAGATACCCCCTCGCCTTCCTGCGTTCGTCGCCGGAGACGATGCGCACCACCGGCTTGCGCTCCGCGAGCGATATCTCGAGACCGTCCGGCAGGTGCCGCGTCACCACTATGTCGCGTATGATCGGATGCTTCCTCAGTATCCGGCTCCTCATCTCCGTGAAGTCCATCTTCGCGAGGTTGCACCCGTTCGTGAGCCTGAAGAGCTCCCTGACGTGCTCCTCGGTGACGTGCGGCGTCGCCTTGATGCGCACCTGGCTCCTCACGTCGCGCACGACGCACTGCTCCGTCCATATCCCGTGGAGCCTCACTGCCCCCACGTAGGCTCCCCACATCGCCGCGCCCGCCACGACGAGCGCGACGGCGAGGCGGACGATCCGACCGTGCGTCGCCGCCGCCGAATCGGTCGTGGCCCTCATCGCGACGTGCATCCGCCGCTTCTTTCTGCTGTTTTCCTTCATGGTGCGTCGAACGTTGCCGCGCCGAGGATCCTGTCGGCCACCTCCGCGAATGAAAGTCCCGTGCGCATCCCCGCCTTGGGGACGAGCGAGTGTCCGGTGAAGCCCGGCGACGTGTTGAGCTCCAGGACGCGGGGCGAGCCGTCCGGCGCGACCCTGAAGTCCACGCGCGCGACCCCGCGGCATCCGGTCGCCCGCCACGCGTCGAGCGCGACGGACCTGAGCCTCTCCTCGAGCGCGCGGTCCGATTCGTCCTCCGAGTCCGAGAGGAACGGATACCTCGTCTCCTCGGAGTTGTACTTCTCCTCGTATCCGTACCATCCCCCGCGCGCGACGATCTCGATCGCCGGCAGCGCCTCGCCGTCGATGATGCCGACCGTGGTCTCGCGCCCCGGTATGTACTCCTCCACGATCGCCTCGCGTCCGTCGAGCTTCAGGCAGTCCTCGCACGCCCTGGCGAACTCCGCGTCGGTCTTCGCGAGGAAGACGCCGACGGAGCTGCCGTCCCTCGGGATCTTCACGACGCATGGAAGAGCGAACGGCGGCTTCCCGGCTTCGCCTCCGTTCCTGACGACCCGCCACTTCGCGGTCGGCACTCCGGCGGCGTCGAGTATCCGCTTCGTCTCTATCTTGTCCATCGCGATCCGCGACGCCTTCGCGCCCGGGCCGGTGTAGGGAATCCCCATCCCGTCGAGCGCGGACTGCACTCCGCCGTTCTCGCCCCATCCGCCGTGCAGCGCGATGTACACGGCGTCGGTTCCGGGCGGAAGGGCGGACAGGTCGTCCGAGTCCAGAACCACCGGAACGACCTCGTACTTCCCAAGGCTCGCGAGCGCCTCCGCAACGTTCTTTCCGCTGACGAGGGACACCTCCCGCTCGCTGGAGGTCCCGCCCATCAGCACTGCAATCTTTTTCATCGGCAGATATTATACCAAATTTCCCCGCGCACGTTGCGCGACCTCTGCGTCCTCCGGGACATGTATTTCGCCGGCACGATGCGCACGGACTGGGGAATTTTGGTATAATACCCTGCAATGCATGTAAAAGGATTCCATCCGGCCCTGGCCGCGGCGGCGCTCCTCGCGACCGTCGCGCTCGCCGAGGATGAGGCCGCCGTGTCCTCCGAGACCGCGGAGGCGCCCGCCGCGGCGGCGGAAGCTTCGCCGAATGCGGCCGCGGACGCGGAAGCGCCCGCCGCGACGGCGGAAACGCCGCCGGAGGTCACCTCCCGCGTCTTCAGGCTCGCGCACGTCGAGGCCGAGTACGTCGCCGAGAAGATCAACACCGCCTGGGCCTGCGTCTCGTCGGCCGAATGGAAGGTGATGAAGCTCGCCCAGCCTTTCCCGGACTCGAACACCGTCCTCGTCACCGCGCCCGCGAAGATCATCGACGCCTGCGAGAGGCTCATAGCCGGCATCGACGTCGAGACTCCCCAGGTCTACATCGAGGCGCGCTTCGTCGAGCTCTCCAACAACGCGTCCCACAAGCTCGGCATCGACTGGCAGATGCTCGACGGAATGAAGGTCTCCACGTCCCTCGACGCGGGGCTCAACAAGCGCAAGATGGACGGCGTGACGACCTACGACAGCGCGACGGGGACGTACACGATAGACACCGGGAGCAAGGCGGGACACTCGACGGCCAACCTCTCCTACATAAACGGCACCATCGGGATGTCCGAGCTCTACGTCATCCTGAGGGCCCTCGAGTCCTCCGAGGACGCCCGGACCTTCTCGAACCCGAAGATCATCGTCTCCTCCGGCAAGAAGGCGACCGTGGACATGACGACGAAGTACCCGAACGTGAAGATCTCGGCGAAGCGCACCACGAACTCCGGCGGCGACTCCCTCGACCTCGACATGCAGATGGCCGCCATTCCCGGCGAGGACAAGCTCATGTTCGCGAAGGAGGCGTTCTTCAGCTGGGGCATCGCCCTCGAGGTCGTCCCGCGCGTCGAGGAGGACGGGCTCATCCACGTCGCGATAGTCCCGACCATCTCCTCGCAGTCCTCCTGGGTCGAGTCCGGGACCTCCTCCGAGAACGCGGACGAGGCCACCATCTCCGCGCGCTATCCCGTCATCGACGTCCAGCGCCTCGTCACCGAGTTCGACATGGCGAGCGGGACCACTGCCGTGATCGGCGGACTCTCCCTCACCGTCGAGTCCCAGAAGGACAGCGGCATTCCGCTCCTCCGGGACATCTGGTGGATCGGGCCGCGGCTCTTCGGCTCGAAGGTCCGCGTCAAGGAGCAGAAGGAGATCATCGTCTTCGTCACGGTCGGCATAGTCGATCCTCACGACATCAGGAAGGACGCCGGGCTCCCCAAGAACGCCGTCCTCGGCCGCCAGTATTCCGAAGGCGTCCGCCGCGAGCCAGGCGACCGTCGCCGCCAGCGCGTGGAGGGGATCAACTCCCTGGACCTCAGGCCCCTCGAGGAGCAGTACGCCGACCCGCGCCGCACCAACGTGGTCTCCCGCGCCGGATGGGGCTTCGGCGGAATGCCTCTTCCGTTCTTCCGCGAATCCGCGGAGGACGCCGACGACGACTTGACAACAGCACCAACCAGAAAGGACAACAACCAATGAAGATGAAGCTTATGGCCGCGACGCTAGCCGCGGCGATCGCGTCGACCGCCGCGTTCGCGGACAAGGTGACGTTCAAGTCCGGCTCGTACCTGACGGGCAAGGCCGGCACGGTCGAGGGAGGGGATCTCAACTTCGTCTCCGACGACCTCGGGGAAATGAAGATCGCGGTCGACAAGATCGCGACCCTCGAGTCCGGCACCGACCATCTCGTCGTCTATACCGACAAGACCGAGGAGACGAAGGTCCTCACTGTCAAGGACGGCGAGTTCATCGCCGACGGCAAGGCCCTCGACATGGAGCGCGTCAAGGCCATCGACCCGGCTCCCGAGCAGTGGCACGGTGCCGTCAACGCCGGCTGGCAGTCCGCCCGCGGAAACACCTACAAGAACTCCGGCAGCGTCCTCGCCGAAGCCAGCCGCCGCTGGGAGAAGGATCGCGTGACCGCCAAGTTCGGCTACTACTTCACCGAGACCGGCACGTCCAAGAAGGACCGCGAAACCTCCGAGAGGCGCTGGGAGGTCGAGGCGCAGAACGACTACTTCGTCACCGGCGAGTCGTTCTACATCTACGGCAACGGACGCTACGAGCAGGACGAGATCGCGGGGCTGGACTACCGCCTGACTCTCGGCGCCGGCGTCGGCTACCAGTGGCTCGACAAGTTCGAGTCCGAGGCGACCGGCGTCTGGGACTTCAACCAGGAAGTCGGCGCGGCGTGGGTCAAGCAGGACTTCAAGGAGGACGATCCTGACGCAGAGGACAGCTACGCCGCCCTCCGCTACGCCCACCACCTCAAGTACCTCCCGAAGTGGACCGACGGAGTCGAGATCTTCCACAACTTCGAGTACCTCCCGCAGGTCGACGACTGGGACAACTACCTCATGAAGGCCGACATCGGCGTCACGACGAAGCTCATCCTCGACTTCGACCTCCTCGCCAAGATCGAGTGGGACTACAACTCCACTCCCGCGGCCGGACGCAAGTCGAGCGACACCTGCTACATCGTCGGCCTCGGCTACAAGTGGTAAAAATTTCGAGACGTTGAGATGTCGAGACGTTGAGACATCGGGACGTCAGGGGTTGTGGGTTGAGGATCGCGATAGCATATCCGCCTCTCAGGAGCGGGAAGGGCGTCGCTCTCCTCACCCAGAACCGCCAGTTCCAGTGGTTCTCGCGGCCGACCTACATCTTCCCGGTCGTCCCGGCCACCGCGGCGACGATGCTCAGGAAGGCGGGACATGACGTCCTCTTCCTCGACGGCATCGCCGCCGAACTTTCAGACGAGGAATTCGAGCGCCGGCTCGCCGACTTCAGCCCCGACCTCGTCGTCCTCGAGACGAAGACCCCCGTCGTGAAGCGCCATTGGGCGTGGATCGACGCCCATCCGCAGCACCGCTGCATCCTCGTGGGGGACCATGTCACCGCGATGCCAGGGGAGTCCATGTCCAGGTGCCGGGTCGAGGCCGTCCTTACCGGCGGCGACTGGGACTTCCTGCTCAGGAACTATGCGGCGGCGGATGGCGATCCCTCGAAATTCGAGCCCGGCGTCTGGTACCGCGAAAACGGCGAGGTGAAGAACACGGGACGCTTCCGCCTCGACCACGACCTCGATTCCGCCCCCTGGATAGACCGCGACCTCGTCAACTGGAGGCTCTATTCCGAGAAGAACGGAAACTTCAAGAAGACTCCCGGAACCTACATCATGTCCGGCCGCGACTGCTGGCACGCGAAGTGCACCTTCTGCAGCTGGACCACCCTCTACCCGACGTACAGGACGCGCAACCCGATCGACGTCGTCGACGAGATCGAGATGCTTGTCGAGAAGTACGGAATCCGCGAGCTGATGGACGATTCCGGCTCCTTCCCCGTCGGCGAATGGCTCACGACCTTCTGCAACGAGATCATCAGGCGCGGACTCCCCGGGAAGCTTCGCATCGACTGCAACATGCGCTTCGGACGCCTCGGATACGAGGACTACGTCCTGATGCGCAGGGCCGGCTTCAGGCTCGTTCTCTTCGGGGTCGAGTCCGCCAACCAGGAGACCCTCGACCGCTTCTGCAAGCGCCTCAGGGTCGAGGACGTCGAGAAGGGCGCCGAGTGGGCCTCGAAGGCCGGACTCGCCGTCCACCTCACATTCATGTTCGGACACGCCTGGGAGGGTCCGAGGGAAATCGAGAACACCGTCCGCCTCGCGCGCCGGCTCCTCGCGAACGGACACGCCGCGACGCTCCAGTGCACGCTCACGATCCCGTATCCCGGCACCCCGCTCTTCCGCGAACTCGCGGAGAAGGACGGACTCAACACCCTCGACTGGGACGAGTACGACCAGCGCATGGCGATCACCAGGACTCCGCTCGCGACCGAGGACGAGATCAAGTGCGCGATACGCCGCGTCTATCGCGGATTCCTCCAGCCGCGAGCCCTGTGGCACGTCTTCAGGCGGAACCTCTTCGACATTTCTTTCTACTACAGGGGGCTCCGGTACCTCATCGGACACCTCACGGACTTCAAGGGAAACTGACACCATGGCAACGGATTCCAATACTGCCAGGCTGATCGACGGCAGGGCCCTCGCGGCGAACCTGCGCACGGAAATCGCGTCCGGCGTCGCGAAGCTCAAGGCGGAGACGGGCGTCACGCCCGGACTCGCCGTCGTGCTCGTCGGCGAGAATCCCGCAAGCGTCTCCTACGTCACCGCGAAGGAGAAGGCCTGCAGAGAGGCCGGCATGTACTCGAAGGAGGTGCGCCTTCCCGAGTCCACCACAGAGGAAGAGCTCGTCAGGCTCGTCCGCGAACTCAACGTCGATCCCTCGATCCACGGAATCCTCGTGCAGCTTCCGCTTCCTAAGCACATCTCCGACAAGGCCGTCATCGACGCGATCGAGCCCGCGAAGGACGTGGACGGCTTCACGACCGTCAACGTCGGACGCATGCTCGTCGGCGAGAGCTGCTACCTCCCCTGCACGCCCCACGGAATCCTCAAGCTCATCGAGTTCTCCGGAATGGACGTGAATGGCAGGCACGCCGTCGTCATCGGCAGGTCCAACATCGTCGGCAAGCCCGTCGCCGCGCTCCTCTCGCGGAAGGAGGTCAACGCGACCGTAACCCTGTGCCACACGGGGACGCCCGACGTCTCCAGGTTTACGCGCGATGCGGACGTCGTCGTCGTCGCGACCGGACGTCCCGGGACCCTCGTCGGCGACATGCTCAAACCCGGCGCTGTCGTCATCGACGTCGGTGTCAACCGCATCCCTGACCCCTCGCGTCCGCGCGGATACAGGCTCGTCGGCGATGCGGACTTCGAGAGCTGCTCCCGGGTCGCCGGAGCGATCACGCCCGTCCCCGGCGGGGTCGGCCCACTCACGATAACGATGCTTCTCTGGAACACCCTGGAGGCCGCGAAGAAATGAAGTGGATGATTCTGGCCGCGACCCTTTCGCTCCAGCCGCTCGTCAGCGAGGACGTCCTCGAGCCGAGCGTGCAGAACGAGGTGGACCACGCGATCGCTATGGGCGAGAAGGCGCTCGGGACGAATGTCGTCGAGGTGCTCGTCGGCACGAACTCGCTCACCGCGACGCAGAAGGCCATCAGGCTCGTCTCGTCCCAGCGTTCCGACGGGCGCTGGTTCGTCGGCACGAACGACGTCACCGCGGTCGCCGTCGAAATCCTCAAAAACCTCTGATTTCCACTGCTAAGGAGACAGCCCCATGGCCGGAGAATACCAGTTCAGCCTCATCGACGTCACGAAACAGGTCGGAACGAAGACGATCCTTCAGGACGTGAACCTCTCGTTCTTCTACGGCGCGCACATCGGCGTCATCGGCGCGAACGGCGCCGGCAAGTCGTCCCTCCTCAGGATACTCGCCGGGCTTGACACGGATCTCGTCGGGACCGTGCAGGTCGCGAAGGGGACGAAGGTCGGCTACCTTCCGCAGGAGCCCGAGCTCGACGACTCGAAGACCGTCCTCGAAACCGTGATGGAGGGCGTGAAGGACGCGCAGGACATGGTCACGCGCTACGAGGACCTCTGCTGCGAGCTGGACGATCCGAAAGCCGCCGCCGAGATGGAGCGCCTCCAGGCGATCATCGACGCGAACGACTACTGGAACCTCGAGAACCTCGTCGAGCGCCGCATGGCGGACCTCGGCTGTCCCGACGGATCGAAGCAGGTCGGCGTCCTTTCCGGCGGAGAGCGCCGCCGCGTGGCGATCGCGAGGCTCCTCCTCTCGAATCCTGACGTCCTCCTCCTCGACGAACCGACGAACCATCTCGACGCCGAGACGACATTCAGGCTCGAGGCCTACCTCAAGGAATTCAAGGGGACTCTCATAGTCGTCACGCACGACCGCTACTTCCTCTCCGACGTCACGGACTGGATACTCGAGCTCGACCACGGCATCTGCTATCCCTACAAGGGCAACTACGAGGAGTGGCTCAAGCAGAAGGGCGAGATGCTGCAGCGCGCGGCGAAGGTGGAGAAGTCGCGCCAGAAGATGCTCGAGAACGAACTCAAGTGGATCCAGACGAATCCGTCCGGGCGCCACGCGAAGGCGAAGGCCCGCGTCGCGCGCTACGAGGAGCTGCAGAAGCAGGAGGTCAACGTCCGCGAGGACGACCTCGTCATCCGCATTCCGCCGGGTCCGCGCCTCGGCGACCTCGTCGTCCGCGCCGAGCACGTCAAGATGTCGTTCGGCGACCAGGTGCTTTACGAGGACCTCAACTTCGACCTTCCGCGCGGCGGCATAGTAGGCGTCATCGGTGCAAACGGCGCGGGAAAGACGACACTCTTCAAGCTCATCACGGGTCAGCTCAGGCCGGTCTCCGGCACGTTCACCGTCGGCGACACGGTGAAGCTCAGCTACGTCGATCAGACGCGCAGCGAGCTGAAGCCCGACGAGACCGTCTACGAGGCGATCACCGGCGGCGGCGAGTTCGTGCGCCTTGCGGGAACCTCGATGATGAACGGCCGCGCGTACTGCTCGAGGTTCAACTTCCGCGGACCCGAGCAGCAGAAGAAGGTCGGCGTTCTCTCCGGCGGCGAGCGCAACAGAGTCCATCTCGCGAAGCTCCTCACCTCTGGCGGAAACCTCCTTCTCCTCGACGAGCCGACCAACGACCTCGACGTCGCGACGCTCCGCTCCCTCGAGGAAGGCCTCCAGGAGTTCGGCGGCTGCGTGATGGTCGTCTCGCACGACCGCTGGTTCCTCGACAGGATCTCGACGCACATCCTCGCCTTCGAGGGCAAGGGCAGAACCACCTGGTTCGAAGGCAGCTACTCCGAATACCACGAGATGCTCCAGCACCGCAGATGAGCGCATGGCGAATGAGGCTGATGCTGCCATTCCT
>JAFONM010000054.1 GCA_017418445.1 Kiritimatiellia bacterium | reverse complement strand
GTGCGCGCCTTCTTGTACTCGGGCGAGTCGTGCGGCTGCTTGAGGCCCGACATCATGTCCCGAAGCCGCTGGAAATAGTTCTTGTCCTCGTACTTCTCGGCGATCTCCGCGAGCTCCTCGTTCAAGTCCTTCTCGAATTCCGCTGCTTGTTCGTCCATTTCAGATTGCCTCCCTTAAGATCACATAGAAAACACGCTAAGGCTGAACAACCGGTACTTGTAGCACCTGTCCAGAAGGTCGACGAGGGCCTTGTGGGGACTCTGGTTCTCGCATCGTATGACAATCGGCGTCTCCTCCGGCTTCTTCGACTTGCCGGCCACCGTCGTCTTGAGATACTCGTCAACTTCGCTGAGCTTCATCTCCTTGCCGTTGATGACGTAGACGCCCTGGTTCTTGTTCCTGGCGTTCTTGCCCACCTCTATCTTGCACGGCTCGTCGTTGTCGGACTCCGACTTCGAACTCGCCGGCGCGGGGCGGTTGACGTTGAGCTTGGAGAAGATGTCCTCCTGCTTGATCGTCACGACGAAGAAGATGATGAGCTCGAACACGACGTCGATCATCGGCGTCATGTCGAGCTGCGGATTGTCCTGTGGCTTTCTTCCCATGGCTACTCCTTGCCCTTGAGCTTCATCAGGTGCTTGCGGGAGTCTCCGTGGGTCTTGTCCTCGGAGACCGCCATGATCGACATCTGCCAGATGCCCATCTCGGCGCAGGCGTCCATGACCTCCCTGACCGTCTCGTGCCGCGTCGCGAAGTCGGCGCGTATGAAGATCGGGAATTCGTGTCCGTAGCGATCCTTGCGCAGCTTGATCTGATCCTTGAGGTCGGCCTTCGTGAGCGTCCGGTCGCCCATCGAAATGCGTCCCTTCTTGAGGTAGTTGCCGTCCTTGTCCCGACTCGCGATGTCGATCTGCATGTGGTCCGGCGGAAACTCCTCCGGCGTCAGAACGACGCCGTGCTGCCCGTCCTCCAGCTCGATCGTCTCATCCTTCTTCTGCGACTCGGTGAGGGTCACGACGAAGAAGATGATGAGTTCGAACACGACGTCGATCATCGGCGTCATGTCGAGCTGCGGGTTTTCCTGTGGCTTGCGTCCCATTGCCTGGATTTCCTGACGCTATTCAGATCAGGCCGGCATCTCCTCAACGGGAGCATCGCCGCCCTCGGGAGCGACTTCGACGTTTCTGAGTCCGTTGAGGAACTCCATCGTGACGGCCGTCATGCGGAGGATGCGGCGGTTGGCGTTGTTTCTCAGAGAGTAGAACGCGGTGATGGAGGGGATGGACACGATAAGGCCGCCGGCCGTCGTCCACAGGGCCTGGCCGATGGAGCTGGCGAGCGCGGAGGCGTCGCCGGCCGCGCCGGACGCGAGGGCCTGGAACGTAAGAATCATTCCCTGAACCGTACCGAGAAGTCCGAGGGACGGGCCGAGGTTCGAGCACACCGAAATCCATGTCAGGCGCTGCATGAGCTTCTCCTGCTCGAGGTCGGACGCCGCGTTGACGGCCTCCTGGATCACGTCGAAGCCCTCCTCCACGTGCTGGAACGCGGCCAGGAGGATGTTGGACATCGGGCACGGAGTCGCCTGGCACGCCTCCATGGCGGCGACGATGTCTCCCTCGCCCATCGCCCTCTGGACCTGGTCGATGAGACGGGCGGGCATGAGCTTCTCGGGCTTGATGAGAATCGAGCAGTCGACGCAGAAGTAGATGGCGAGAATGCCGTCGCCGAACAGGGCGAACCACAGGAGCATGCCGACGACTCCCGAGCCGAACACGATGTCGTAGAAACCGCCGCCCTTCTTCGAGGAGCTGTTGCTCGCATTTCCGCTGACAGACTCGCCGTCGGCCGTCTCGAGGCCGCCGCCCTGGGCGCTGACCGCGAGCGGTGCCAGGACCGTTCCCGCGACGATTGCGAAGGCCAACATCGATTTCTTGAACTTGCTCATTTGATTTTCCTTGATTTGTTGTTTGTGATGATTTGGATGTCTTTGAGATTACCTGCGGACGGACGACTGCACCTGCTGGGCCATCGCCTTGAAGTCCTGCTCGCGGGAGGCCATGCCGAGCTTCGAGAAGCTGTTAGCCGCCCTCAGCATCGCGTCCGCGCGCGACTGGGCGCACTCGGGATCGACGTACATCAGCGCGACGCGGAGATACGCGTCGACGAGCGCCTGCCTGTGCGAGGCCGGGGTGTCCGCCGCGCAGATCATGTCGCCGCGCATTATGAGCGCGTTCGCGCTCGACGCCCTGTCGCCGTCCGTGGCGGCCTTCTTGAGGCAGTTCTCAAGCTGCTGGGTCTTGCCAAGGCGGAAGAGCGCCTGCCAGTACGCCGGGGCGAGGTCGCCCTTGTAGGCCGCGGTCTTGTCGTCGCGGATTATGTCCTGCGCGGCGTCGTAGGCAGCCTGCGGATTCTTCGTCGTGCCGTTCAGGTAGGCGTCGACGAGGGCGCTGCCCGCAGGCTTGTCCCACTCGAGCATGCGGTAGTCCTTGATGATCTTCTTGAGCATCGCGACGTTCCTGGACTTCACCGCCTGGTCGAAGCCCGCGGGCTTCTCGACCCTGATGTCCTCGACGTCCGCAAGGGGGACGGCCACGCTCGCCTTGCCCTGCTTGACTGTATACGTCTTCGAGGCGCCGGACCAGGTGATGTCCCCCTTCTTGACGCCGGTGGCTGTCTTTATGGCGCCGTTTACGGCCCATGCGGACGATGTTGCGGCTACGGCGGCAAGCGCCATCAGTACGAGTTTCTTCATGTCAGTATCTCTCCTTAAGATCTTTCAGGTTCGTTGCAAGCCATCATTATTCGGCAGGCTCCTCGTCTGCGGACTCCTCCACCGCCGGGACCTCCGCCTCGCCGCCGTCGGACGGCTCCTCCTCTGTCTCTGCTTCTGCGGCCGGAGCGGTGTCGGCGGCAGGCTCTCCCTCGCCTTCGGCGGCAGGAGCCTCTTCCCCGCCCTCGGCGGCAGGAGCCTCTTCCTCGCCCTCGGCGGCGGGCGCTTCTTCCTCGCCCTCGGCGGCGGGCGCTTCTCCCTCGCCCTCGGCAGGCGCTTCGCCATCCTCCGCGGGTTTCGCGGCCGGCGTCTCCTTGGCGCCCTTCGCCTCGGCCTCCTTCACGTATCCGCTGACTTCCTCGCGGCGACGTCCGTTCGGGAAGTAGCTCGCGTAGTCCTTGCCGTACCGGATGACCTCCCCGAGGTGCTCGCCGCCCATCTGGAGCAGGGCATAGCAGATGTCGGCATACGCCTTCTCGAGGTTCTCGCGGTTCTTCGGGCCCATCTTGTCGATCGGGACCTCCTCGGTCGGACCGTGCGCGACTATGAACGTCTGGAGCCTCCTCGCGGCCTCGGAGGCCCTGCGCTCGGCCTCCTCCTGGTCGCCGGCGTGCTTCGCGCCCTCCATCTGGGCTATCGATATGCCGGCGGACATGAGGTCGACGCGGTCGAGCTGCCATTGCGGGACGACGATTTCGCCCGTCTCGTTGGTGAGAGACCAGTATCCGCGGAGTTTCTTGACCGCGCCGAAGGCAGCGCCGAAGTGCTTGCGCCTCACGGACGCATCCTTCTCCGTCTTGCCCTGCTCCATCGCGACCTGGATGAGCATGTCGCACGCGTTCGTGACGATCATGCGCTTGGACATCTTCTCGTCCTCCATGAACTCGTCGAGCGTCTCGCGGGCGTCGAACCACAGCTTCTGGGCGATGTAGCTCTTGGCCTTGCCGAGGCGCGCGAGGGCGATGGTGGTCGTCTGGTTCGTCCCGGCCGTGGACTCCGCCTTCGCGAAGGCGTCGGCCGCAAGGGACCAGTCCTTCGCGTCGACGAGCACCTCGCCGGCGCGGACGTAGTCGATCGGGCGGTACTCGTTCTTCGTGTTGTCGAGCATCTCGCGGTAGATGTCGTGCACCTGCTTGAGGACCTTCTCCTTCTTCTCGGCGTCCGTCAGCGTCGCCGCGTATTCGACCATGGACGTGGCGAGCTGCGGCATCGCCTTGCGGGCCTCCTCGGACTCCGGGAACTCCCTCTTGAGCCTCGTGAGGGCCTCCTTGCCCTTGACGACATCCTCCAGCTGGGTGTAGATGCGGCCGAGGAGGGCATACGAGCGCTTGGCGTACTTGCCCTTGGGGAACTCGGCGACGTACGCCTCGAGGTTCTCGGCGGACTTCTCCATGAGAGGCCCGGCCTTCGCCGCATACTTCTCCATCCTGCCGAGCGACCGCGCGAGCCTGTGGTAGCAATCGCCCGCGATGTACAGGGCGCCCTCGCGGAGGTTGAGGTACTCGTCCTTCTCCTGCTTCGTGACGGAGGGGCTCTCGACCATCTTCTTCGCCTCCTCGGCGAAGGCGCCGAACTCCTTGATTCCGCGGATGAGCTGGCCCATGCCCGCCTTCGTGCGCTCGTCGGCGTCAGGGAGCGAAGGATCATCCTCGACCTCCTTGATCTTCTCGAGCCCGTCCTTCTGGTAGAGAACCGCGAGACTCATCCGGGCCTTCATCTTGGCAAGCGGCTTCCTGTCCCCGTCGATGGCATCGTAGTACATCTTCATGAACTCGATGGACTTCTCCCTGTCGCCGAGATCGCCGTAGCAGGCGCTCGCCTGCGCGATCGAGGTCAGGTAGAACGGTGACTTCTTGTAGTTCTTCGCGACGATGCGGTAGTACTCGAGAGCCTCCTCGAGCTTGGCGTTGCGCTCGGGCCCCTCCTCCATCTTCCTGGCCTCCGCCTGCGCCGCGCCGCCGAAGCTGGCCGCGAGCGTCGCCGCCTGCACGTGGCTGCGGTAGTTGTCGAGGAACGTCACGTAGAGCTTCTTCGCCTCGTCCTTGCCGCCGAGCTGCTTGATCTTCGCCGCCAGACGGAGGACCGCGTCGCCCGCCTCGCTCATGACCTTCTTGTCGTTCACCCCGGCAAAGCGCTCCGAGAGGTAGCCCGCGACGGCATGCGCGCACATCGTCCAGTACTCGGCCTTCTGCTCGTCGTCCTTGTCGCGCTGCGCGAGAAAGAGGTAGGAGTTGGCCATGTTCTCCACGGCCTGCACGGACGCCAGCTGTTCGGGGTAGTTCGCAAGCGCCGCCTCGTAGTCCTTGATCGCGCCCTCGTAGTCGCCCTCGGCGAACTTCTGCGTCGCGTTCTGGAACTGCACCTGGATGACGTGCGCAATCTGCTCCGGCGTCGCCATGGTCTTGAGCTTCGCGCCGTAGTTCTCGCGCAGGAATTCGGCGATCTCGTCCTGGAGCTTGCCGGCGGCAGGGGCCCAGTTGGACTGCGGATAGCGGAGGTAGACGTTCACGGCGTTCTGGAACGCGCCGTTGGCGGCACGCTTGCCGCTCTTGTTCTTGGCGCCGACGAGGAGGGACTTTATCTTCTCGTCGTCGCGCTTGCCCGGGCCCTTCTTGAACTCCACCTGGGCCTCGGTCCAGTACTTGTCGGCCATCATGTAGCGGCACTGCGGGACGGGCGACTGCCTGAGAAGCCCGAGGCGTCCGTCGGGGTCCGCCTGCTCGATGCTGGTGTGTATCTCCTGCAGCTGGTCGCTGTAGTCGTCCATCACGGTCTGCGCCTGCTGAAGACGTCCGGAAAGGAGCTCGAGGTACGCCTTCATCGCGATCGCGCGGCCGAAGTAGAGAGGCAGGTCCTGGCGCCAGAGGAGCTTGTCGATGTACTTCTTCGCGGAGGCAAGGTAGCCGCCGCGCGCGGATGCGCCCTTCTCGGCCGCAAGGACCAGGTAGATGTCCGCCGTCTCGCATGCGATGTTGCACCAGATGTTGTCGTCCTCGTCGCTCACCTTCGGATTGAGCATCGCGAGCAGCGCGTCGAAGGACCGCGCGGCCTCCTCCTTGCGTCCGGCGGCCATGAGGATCTGTCCGTACTGGTAGCGGGCCTGGCGCGCAAAGTCCACGAGTCCCTTCGCCGGCTTCGCGTTCTTGGAGAAGAACTCGTCGTAGATCTTGGCGCACTCGTCGCGCTTGCCGCGCGCAAAGAAGTTGTTGGCGAGCTCGAGCCTGGCCGCCCAGTACTTCGCGCCCGTCCTGTCCGGAAGCGCGGCGATCTTCTTGTCCGCCTCGTCGAACTTGCCGAGGGCGAGGAGCCCGCGGATCTCGAGCGCGAAGAACATCGCATCGGACTCCGGCCACTTCTTCTTCGTGTTCTCGATGACGGTCTCCGCGAAGTCGGGGAGCCGCGCGTCGATGAGCGCCTCCACGTATTCGACCTCGGCCTTGAGCGCCGGGTCCGTCTGTTCGACAGCGCCGTCGCCTTCCGCGGCGGCATCCTCCGCACGGACGCCGAACGCCCCGAAAAGGGCGAACGCCAGCACCGTGCATCCGAAAATGGCAAATCGCTTAGAACTCATGGTGAGAAAATTATACTACAACTCTCATCGTAATGCAAGGGGCGAAGGGAAGTTTCTAACGCCGCGGCGCAGGCATCGGTTCACACTTCGAAAAAGGCGTCCGGCTCGTATGAAAGGCGACGGAACTCGGATGGAAGAAGTCCGGATCCCGACAGGTCCGCGAGAGGTCGCCACTCGAATGATATCCATCCCTCGCGCGACTCCACCGCCGCATCGCAATCCGCATCGAGGTCGTAGACGAGGTTGATCTCCGCATGGGGCCTGCCGTGCTGCCGGAACCGGTTCTCGACCACTCCGCGAAAGCGTCCCACCGTCACGTCGAGCCCCGTCTCCTCCTTCATTTCGCGTGCGAGGGCCTCCCTTCCGGTTTCGCCAAACTCTATGTGCCCTCCCGGGAGGTAGGTCGTCTGAGCCCCCTTCGCCCTGCAGAGCAGGACCTTGCCGTCCCTGACGAGTATCCCCCTCGCTATCGTTTCTATACCGGCCAGCTCGTATTCCTCCATCCTCTTCACCTCCTGGTCCGTTCCAGCGTCGCGGACGCGGAACCGAGTCCCGGAACAGCGCCGGCCTTGACCACCTTCACGCGCACGGAAAGAACCTTCGGATCCTCCAGGCAGGCGTCGATCGCCACGGACGCCGCGCGTTCGATCATGCGGCAGCGCGCGGCCACGAGAGCCGCGCGGATCCTGGCGGCGAGCGCCGCATAGTCGACGGTGTCCGCGAGCTCGTCGCTCTCCGCGGCCTTGTCGGAAATCTCCAGCCGGACCGCGAGGACGAGCCTCTGTGCGCGCATCCGCTCGGACGGCAGATCTCCTATTATGCAGTCTACCGCAAGATCATTCAGTTCCAGCGTCATGCCGCGGACCCCTTCCGCCCGATTCCCCGAGAATCGCCTCCGCGATGCGAAGAATGGGAGCCTCCCCCGTCTCCAGGCGCCTTGAAACGGCGTCGAGCGCCGCCGCCGCGCGATTGCGCGCGGCGGGATCCTCGAGCCACGGGCGGACCGTCTCCGCCACCTTCTCGGCAGTGAAATCCTCCTGCAGGAGCTCCGGCATCGGCTGCTCGCCGTCCATGCCGGACTTCTCCCATACTACATTCGCGAGCCCTATGTGCTTCACGCCCTTTATGACACGCCTCGCGAACCACGCCAGGACCGCGTCCACCTTGTAGACGAGGGCGGTCGGACACCTCGCGAGCGCCGCCTCGAGGGTCGCCGTTCCGCTGGCGACAACCGCGGCGTCGGCCGAAAGAAGAAGCTCTCTCGCCCCGCCGAGCCGAACCTCGACAGGCCTCCCGCCGATCATTTCGCGTATCGCCTCGAGAGCGCCTTCGTTCGCCGCCGGAATGACCGCCCGGACTCCGGGAAGCATGTCCAGCGCGTCCAGCATCGTCGGGAGTATCCGCTCTATTTCGCCCATGCGGCTCCCCGGAAGGACCGCGAGCAGCCGTCCGTCCCCGGAATCGCGCTTCGCGGCCCTGCACCTCCTGAACTCGTCGACCAGAGGATGCCCCACGAAAGTCGCGAAACCCGGCTTGAAGAGCAGGGGCTCGAACGGGAAGAAGCAGCACAGCGCGTCCAGCGACGCCTCGATCTCGGGAATCCTCCCGGCTCGCCACGCCCAGACCTGCGGACACACGACATGGACCGTCCTCACCCCGCGAGACTTCGCGTAGGCGGCGAGCTTCAGGTTCATCCCCGGATAGTCGACAGTGCAGACGACATCGGGCTTCCACTCGTCCACGGCCTTCTCCATCGTCCGCTTCACGCCCAGGAAGTATCCCAGGCGCTTCACGATCGCCGCGAAGCCGATCACCGCAAGGTCGGAAGTCCTGAAGCCGTAGTCGCCGAAACCGCGTATTTCGTGTCCGCGCTCCGCGAGAAGCTCCCCAAGGCGCTTCGCGTATATCTGTCCGGACTCTTCGCCCGCTAGCAGAAGCACCTTCATTGAACGGGCCTTGTCGAAGCGGGCGGGAGTCCGCTGTCGATTCCCACCATCGCGATTCCGTGGTCCTTCGCGAACTCGACAACACGCTCCCGGTCGAGGAGGATGAGCCTCCCGGCCTGGAACGCCAGGGCCGTCGCGCCGGCCCTCTTCATGACCTTCAGCGTCTTGAGTCCGACGACAGGAATGTCGAAGCGCATGTCGTGTCCCTCTCGCGCCGCCTTGAAGACGATCGCGCCGCGGCCGCCGAGACGTCCGCCGCGCCTGATGGCCGCGTTCGTCCCCTCGAAGGCCTCGACCGCGAGGACCATCCCGGACTTCACCATGACCGTCTGCCCGACATCGTGCCGGCCAACGTCCCGAGCCACCTCGACGGCATGCCTGACGTCCGACTCCTCGGACTCCGTCAGCTTCCGCCCGGTCAGCGGGCCGACGCCCGGAATGTGGTCCTCCATGTAGAGGCTGGCGGGGAGTATCGGAACGCCGACGTCGGCGAACTTCTCGCTGAGCTTGCCGAAGATCGTGTGGGCGGTCTTCACCTGAAGCTCCGAAAGCCACCGCTTCACGTCCGGGTCGAACCTGCCGCGGAAAAGCGAGAGCGGATTCACCTGTCCGGCAAGTATCGCCCCGTCGTAGCCGTTCTCGCCGCACCAGCGAATCCCCTCCGCGATGGAGCCGACAGCGATCCAGTGGACGTTGTCGGCCGCCTTCCATGTGGCGCGCGCGGTGGAACTCTTGATCGCCACGACGTCGACCTGCGGAACGCCCGCGCGCTTCGCCCCCTCGACTATGAGCCGCGGATAGCTTCCGCTGCCCGCTATGATGACAAGCTTCTGCATCGGGTGGATTATATCATATTTTGGCGCCGCGCTCCACGGCGCGGACGATCCTGCGGGCGACAGCGGACTTCGCCATGAGCGGGAGCCGCTCGACCGATCCGTCCGGCCGCACGAACGCGACTCGGTTCGTGTCCGTCCCGAATCCGCACCCCTTCTCCGCGACGTCGTTCGCGACGATCATCTCCGCGCCCTTCGCGCGGCACTTGCGCGCCGCCTCAGGAATCGCGTCGCCCGTCTCCGCCGCGAAGCCGACCTTGCGGACGCCCTTCACGGTCCTGAGGATGTCGGGATTGCGGACGAGCCTCAGGACTCCGTCCATCTTCCGCTTCTTGAGCTTCGACTTCGCGCATCCCGCGGGACGCCAGTCGGCCACCGCAGCGGACGCGACCAAGACGTCGGACGGCTTGGCGTCCGCGAGGGCGGACTCTACCGCGGCGAGCATCTCACGCGCGCTGGACACGTCGACGCGCCTGACGCCACTGGGAGTCTTCAGCGAGACCGGCCCGGCGACAAGAACGACGTCGTGCCCCCTGCGCGCCGCCTCGCGTGCAATCGCGAACCCCATCTTGCCGGTGGAGGGGTTCGAAAGGAACCTCACCGGATCGATGTACTCCCTTGTCGGCCCGGCTGTGACGACAAACCGCATGCTGGTGGCTGGTGGCTGGTGGCTGGAGAACTGTCGTTGATCGCCAGCCACCGGTCACATGTTCCCGATAACCGCCTTGATGCGGCGGACGCCGGCGGAGGAGGACTGCTCCTTCACGATCTTGAACGAGCCGAGCTCCTTCGTGTTGTGGACGTGGGGTCCGCAGCAGATCTCCTTCGAGACGTCGCCTATCGAGTAGAGCGATACCTGATCGCCGTACTTCGCGCCGAAGAGCGCCATCGCGCCCTCGTTCTTCGCCTCCTCGACGGTCGTCATCTTCTTGGTGACCTCGATGCCGTCGTCGATCCACCCGTTGACGAGCCTCTCGACTTCCGCGATCTGCTCGGGCGTCATCTTCTCGGGCCAGGTGAAGTCGAAGCGAAGGCGCTCCGCCGTGATGTTCGAGCCCTTCTGGTTCGCGGTCGGACCGAGCACCTTGTGGAGCGCCGCATGGAGGAGATGTGTCGCGGTGTGCATGCGCGTCACCACCTCGCTGTTGTCCTGGAGGCCGGCCTTGAAGGATCCGGCGGACGTTGTGCGCGAAAGCTCCTGGTGCTTGCGGTTCGCCTCGTCGAATCCCTCCCTGTCCACCTCGAGTCCGTCCTTCGACGCCATCTCGCAGGTCATCTCGAGCGGAAAGCCGAAGGTGTCGTAGAGCTTGAACGCCGTCTTGCCGGAAATCCTGTTCTGTCCGTGGAGCTTGAGCTGCTCGGCGACCTTCTTGTACATCGCCTCGCCCTTGTCGAGCGTCGCGTTGAAGCGCTTCTCCTCCGCCTCGAGGTCAATGCGGCACTGCCCGAGGTTCGCCTTGAGCTCGGGGTAGACGTGGCTGTACTTGTCGCAGATGACCTCCGCGAGCTTCACGGTGAAGCCCTCGCCGATGCCGAGCATGCGCGCGTAGCGGACCGCGCGGCGGATGAGGCGACGCAGCACATAGTTCGCGCCGATGTTGCCCGGCTTCACCCCGCCCTTCGGGTCGCACAGGATGAACGTCGCCGTCCTCATGTGGTCCGCTATGATGCGGCGGGCGCGCAGGAGAGACTCCTCATCCATGGGCTGGGGCTCGGGGCCGCCAGAGGCCCCGGTCGTTGTCCGAAGTTCCTCTATCTTCGCCATGATCGGAGCGAAGATTTCGGTGTCGTAGACCGTGGGAGCGCCGGACATCATGCAGATTGTGCGCTCGACGCCCATGCCGGTGTCGACGTTGTGGCGGCCGAGCGGAACGAACTTGCCCTCTTCGTTCTTGAGGTACTGCATGAAGACGTCGTTCCAGATCTCGATGTACTTGCCGCAGTGGCAGCCGGGACGGCAGTCGGCTCCGCACTTCTCCTTGCCGGTGTCGATGAACATCTCGGTGTCGGGTCCGCACGGACCCGTCGTCCCCGCCGGACCCCACCAGTTGTCCTCGCGCGGAAGCCTGAAGATGCGCTCTTCGGGGATGCCCTGCGCCTTCCATATCTCGACCGCCTCGTCGTCCGCCGGGATGTAGCCGGGCTCGCCCTCCCTGCCCTCGCCGCGGAAGACCGTGACGTTGAGCTGCTCGGGCTTGAAGCCCAGGTGCCGGGTGAGGAACTCGAAGCTCCAGGAGATCGCCTCCTTCTTGAAGTAGTCGTTCAGCGACCAGTTGCCGAGCATCTCGAAGAACGTGAGGTGCGCGGCGTCTCCGACCTCGTCGATGTCGCCCGTCCTGACGCACTTCTGGACGTCGGTGAGCCGCGTCCCGGCGGGATGCTCCATCGCACCCATCAAATACGGGACCAGGGGATGCATGCCGGCAGTCGTGAACAGGACCGTAGGATCGTTTTCAGGTATTACGGAAGCCCCAGGGATGATCGCGTGTCCCTTGGACTCGAAAAACTTGAGGTACATGTCGCGGAGTTCGTCCGCCGTTATGTTCTTCATTTCCACCTTCCTTGGCTTTTAAACCGGTATTTTACCATATTCCGCCGCGTCACGAAAGAGCGGAAAGTATCTCCGGGAGGAGTTGCTTCTTGCGCGAAAGGACTCCCGGCATGAGGAGCGTCCCGGCGCCTCCCCTTCTGTACGGCAGCGCGCGGCGGACCGATTCCAGTCCGCGGAAGAGAAGCTCCGACGCGCCACGCACGGGGTCCGTCACCATGAGCGCGAAGAAGTCGAGCGCGTTCGCGGAAATCGCGCGGTCCATCGCCGCCGAGAGGTCGGCGGCGTGCTGGTGGAAGACCGCCATGTTCGACTCCTCGATCTGCGCTATCATGAACTTGCTCCCGGCCTCGTTGTACGTCTTCGCGTCGCTCGCGATCGCCTGGTCCGCCGTCATGCTCGCGAGCGGAGAGGCGACGGAGGAGAGACCCTCCATTATCGACTCCGCGGACTCCCCGCAGATCTTCTCGAGCCACGTGCATAGCGCGCGATCGGCGTCGGTGGTTGTCGGAGACTGGAAGAGAAGCGTGTCGGAGACGATTCCGGAGATGAGGATTCCCGCCGTCTCCCTGCAGGGACGCTCGCCCGCCGCGCGGAACATCCTCGCGACAAGCGTGCAGGTCGAGCCGACGACGTCCGCCGTGTAGCGAATCGGCTCCTTCGTCGCCGCGAAGGCGATGCGGTGGTGGTCGACGACCTCGACCACCGGGACTTCCTCGAGGCCCGGGATCCCCTGGTCAGTCTCGTTGTGGTCCACGAGTATCATCCTGAACGGCGGCTCCTCCGCGAAAGCGCGCTTGAGCACCGTGCCCAGGAGCCTCCCGGACTCGTCCACGACGGGGAAGTGGTTGTGGGGGTTCCTGATCGCCGCGCGGCGTATGTCGTGGACGGGATCGGACTCCACCAGCACCTGCGCGCAGTTGTGGAGCGGGGCGCGGGAGACGGGAATCGTGAGGTCGCCGCGCGAGAGAAAGAGGTTGAGGAGCTTCGCGGGCGAGAGCATCCCGACGAACCTGCCGTCCCCGGCGCGGACCGGCAGGCTCGACTCGCCGCTCTCCTCGAGCCTGCGCAGAGCATCGACGAGCGACATCTCCGCATCGATCATCGGAACCTTCTCGTCAATCAGGTGGCGAACCCTGACGTATACGTCGCGCTTCGCCCTGACGGGCCTTACGCCGAAATGATCGAATATCCACCTGGCCTTCTCGGGAAGCCGTCCTGCGCATATCGCCTCGACGTCCGCCATCCCCGTCCTGCGCCTCAGGTCCGCGAGCGCGTAGGCGCTGGTCACAGAATCGACATCCGGATTCCTGTGTCCGCAAACGTATGTCTTCATCTCTTCCTGCCCATTCCGAAAATTTTCAGCGTTTCGCGGAAGTCCGCGGGAAGCGGCGAATGCACCTTGATCTCCGAGTGCGCTTCGAGCGGGTTCGGCAGCTCCAGCGTGGACGCGTGGAGCATCTGGCGCGGAACCGCCATGAACCGCGGATCGCGCGCGTTCTTGATTCCGAACACGCGGTCGCCGATCACGGGATGCCTGATCGAGGCAAGGTGGCGGCGAATCTGGTTCGTGCGCCCCGTGTCGATCCTCACCCTGAGGAAGCTGGCATCGTCCCCGACGGCCTCCCTGGACACTCTGGACACGGCGCGCTCGCCGTCCAGCGGCGCGTCTACGATACGGTGGGCGAACTCGAAGCGTCCCGCCGCTATCGCGTGGTAGACCTTGGAGACGCGGTGCGTCTTGAACACCTCGACCGCGGCCACGAACGCCGCATGGTCGAACGCGAAGAGAAGGCATCCCGTAGTGTCTCGGTCGAGCCTGTGGACGGCCTCGAGGGTCGGAATCCCCTCTTGCTCGCGGAGAATCGTCTCCACCGACTTCGGATCGTCGCACGAGACCAGCCCCGCCGGCTTGTCGCAGACAAGGTACCGCTCGCCCTTCCAGAGTACGCGGACATGGCGGCGAGAACTCGCCGGGACCTCCGCGCCCTGCCTGCGCTGATCGGACCCTTCGCGTCCGCCCTGGGCGGCTGCGGCCCTTGCGACCCGCATCGGAATCTCGACGACGTCGCCCGTGCCCAGCGCGAACCTGGCGATCCAGATGCATCTCTTGTTGACCCAGACGCTCCGCCCGTCTATGACGGCCTTCGCGGCGCGGCGGGAAAGGGAGAGCTTCCGGGCAAGGAAATCCTGGAGAACCTTCGGGTCGGCCTTGTTGACCGCCAGGGATGCGATTCCTGCGGCATGGCGGGGAGCGGGACGCTGCGGCATCGGATCAGACCTTGATTACGCTGCCGACGACGCCACGGATCTTGCGGCCGATGCGCATGGGGGCGAGACGAATCTCGATCTCCTCGTCGTCCCCGCCGTCGTCGGACTGCGCCACGATGCCGACCGTCGTCTCCTCGCCCTCGAGGGCCTTCGCGAAATTCTCGGGCAGCGGATCGTCCGTCATGAAGTCGCCGAACTTGCGCTCCCTGGCCTCTTCCTCGCTGGCAAGGCCGAACATCTCGTTGAACGCACCGTTCGTCTGCGTGATGCGTCCCTCCGTGTCGCAGCAGAAGAGCGCGGCCTGGGAAAGCTCGAAGGCGGACTCCTTCGCGCGGAGCATGTTGTTGACGCTCCTGCGGCGCTCGACGTTGCGGCAGGTAAAGACGAGATCGTCGGGATCCATCAGGTCGATGATCGAGACCGTCACTTCGCACGCGAACCTGGAGCCGTCCTTGTTGAGGCCGTTCGCGTCGATCATCATGTGGCGATCGTCCGCGAGACCGCGGCGAATGCGCTGGACGATCTCAGGCGCGAGGCCGGGGATGAGGCAGGATATGGGCCTGTCGAGGACCTCGTCCTGCGTGTAGCCGAAATGCTCCTCTGCCCTCGGGTTTATCTCGAGGATGTGCCCGCTCGGATCCGTAATGACGACAGCGTCGTACATTCCCGCCAGGAACTGACGGAAGAGCGACTTTCTGTCTTTAGGTACGAACAATGGCGCCATGTTTTCCAGTATTATATCAAATCCGCGGGTCTCCTTGCAAGACGCCTCCAGACGGCGATCCGGGTCTTGCCGTAGACCCTGTCGCGGAGGACGTCCCATCCCGGCGCCTCTACCGCCCCCTGGACGGACGTCATCTCGGCGACGAAGAGTCCGTCGGGCCGTATGACGTTCCGCTCCGCAAGCGTCGCAAGGACGCTCGCATACCCCTTCTCCTCGCCTAGCGCATACGGCGGGTCGGCAAAGCCTATCGTAAAGCCAGGTCCGGTGTAGGAGGCCATCCAGCGATAGACATCCGCCGCGATCACGTCGCCGGCGACGCCAAGCAGCGCCAGGTTGGCCCTGATGGACTCGAGATGCTGGCGGCTGCGCTCGACGAAGGTCGCCGACGCCGCGCCGCGGGAGAGGGCCTCGATGCCGACCGCTCCGGACCCCGCGAAGAGGTCGAGGAACGCGGCGCCGGCAATTTCCGGCGCGAGGATGCTGAAGAGCGCCTCCCGGACGCGGTCCTGCGTCGGACGGATGTCGCCCGACTTCGGAATCCGCAATACGCGTCCGCGGAAATCTCCGCCGGTTATCCTCACTCCGCCCATTACGACTCCGCCTCCTCCCTGGCCCCCAGCGCGGCGACTATCCGGTCCGCGAGCCCGGTCCGCCGCTCGCGAACCGTGTTCGTCTCTATCGCACGGTTCACGGCGTACGGGACTCCCAGCAGGACGACGAGCTTCTTTCCGCGCGTTATGGCAGTGTAGAGGAGGTTCCTCTCGAGCATCACGTAGTGCTGCGTGTGGATCATCACCACCACGGCCGGATACTCCGAGCCCTGCGACTTGTGGATGGTCGTCGCGTAGGCGAGGACAAGCTCGTCGAGGTCGCCCGGATCGTAGCCGACAGGGCGCCCGTCGAACAGGACGACCATCGTGCGCGACGACGGGTCGACGGACTTCACGAAGCCGACATCGCCGTTGTACACGTCCTTGTCGTAGTTGTTCCTGAGCTGCATCACGCGGTCGCCGACGCGAAACGTCGTCCCGCCGCGGATTATCGCGTCCCCTGTCGGATTGAGCGCCTTCTGCAGCTCGACGTTGAGGCTCTCGGTGCCCAGGAGGCTGCGCCGCATCGGGGTAAGGACCTGCACGTCCTGCAGGGGATCCAACCCGAACTTCCGGGGAATGCGCGCAGTCATGAACTCTATCGCCCGCTTCAGGCACTCCTGCGGATCCCGGATGGCGACGAAGTAGAAGTCCGTGTCGCCGTGCCTGACCTCGAGCGGCTCGCCTGCATTCACGTGGTGGGCGTTGACGACGATGAGTCCGGCCGAGTCCTGCCGGAATATCTTGTCGAGCCGCGATGTCGCGATCGATCCGCTCCTTATGAAGTCGCCGAGGACGCTCCCGGCGCCGACGGACGGCAGCTGGTCCGTGTCGCCGACCCAGACGACGACGGCGGCCGGCGGAACAGCCGCGAGGAGATCGTCCGCAAGCCTTATGTCGATCATCGAAGTCTCGTCGAAGATGAAGACATCCCCTTCGAGCGGCTCGTCCTCGTCAAACGAGAATCGGTTCGTCACGGGATTCCACTTGAGAAGCCTGTGGATCGTCTGCGCGGGCGCGCCGACGGACTCCATCATGCGCTTCGCGGCACGTCCCGTGGGCGCCGCGAGGACCACCTTGAGCTTCCGCGCGGAATAGATGTCCACGAGCGCGCGTATGATGGTCGTCTTGCCGACGCCGGGTCCGCCCGTGATTATCGAGAACTTCGACTCGAGGCAGCGCTTGAGGGCGGCGGACTGTTCCGCGGCCAGATGGAAGCCCGCCTGCTTCTCCCACCACTCGATCGCGGGAGCCGGCATGATCGGCCTGAACGAAGCGCGGGTCCCGAGGATGCGCACCACGCGGGACGCCGTCCGCCGCTCGGCCTGGAAGAGGGACCTGAGGTATATCCTGCGGACCGCGACCGCGGCGTCCGGCTCGGATGCCGCGGACTCGGCGACGACGGACCCCGCCTTCAGCTCCTCCTCGAGAGCGGCGGAGAGCGTCTCGACCGGAATGCCGGTAAGCTCGTTCGCATGGAGAAGAAGGTCGTTCTCGAGCGTCCAGCAGTGTCCGCCCTCCTCCGCCTCCTGCTCGAGCGTGTGCGAGATGGAGGCGCGCGCACGAAGCGGAGAGTCCTTCGGGATGCCGGTCGAAAGCGCTATCTTGTCCGCTGTCGCGAAGCCAATCCCCCAGATGTCGCGGCAGAGGCGGTAGGGATCCGCCTTCACGATCGCTATCGCGTCCGGACCGTACTTGCGGACGATCTTCGTCATCTTCGCGATGGAGATTCCGTAGGTCTGCCCGAAGATCATGTTTTCGCGCATCGTCTCGTTCGCGTGCCAGCTTTCCCGGATCTGCCTGATCTTCGCCTTGCCGAGCTTCGGAACCTCCTCGAGACGGGCGGACTGAAACTGGAGTACATGGAGAGTCTCTTCGCCGAACGTCTCGACTATGCGCCTGGCGAGCACCTTGCCGATTCCCTTGATCAGTCCCGACGCGAGATAGCGCTCGATGCCGACTATCGACTTGGGCGCGATGCACGTGATGTCGTCAGCCCTGAACTGGCGCCCGTGGACCTTGTCGTTCACCCACCGGCCCGTCGCCCTGACATCCTCGCCCTCCCACACGGCCTGGGCCTTGCCGACGATCGCGATCTCCTTCGCGCGGGCGAGTTCGAATTCGGAAGGCAGCTCGACATGGAGAACGGTGTAGCCGTTCTCCTCGTTGTGGTAGACGACCGACTTGATCGTCCCCTCCACCGTCTCCCTCTCGCCGGTCTCCTCCATCCGTCAGAGCCTGACGAGTTCGTAGTCGGCGCTGCCAAGGCCGATCTTCACGGCGTGGTCGATCGCGTCGCGCCAGTGCGTCGTCGGGTGGACGGCGTCGAAGGCGTCTCCGGCGGGCGCGCCGTCGAGCGCGGTGTTGGCGAGGCGGGGCGCGGCGTTGCAGAGGTCCGCCGCGGCGCAGTCGAGGGCGACGGGGTCGAACCCGGCGAGCATTCCGATGTCGGGGACTATCGAGGCGTCGTTCTCGGCGTGGCAGTCGCAGTTCGGGGAGACGTCGCAGACGAGACTGACGTGGAACGACGGACGGTCCTGGATGACGGCGAGGGCGTATTCGGCCGTCTTGCAGTCGAGTATGGCGTAGCTCTGTCCGTCCCATGCGGGCATGAGAGCGCCCTTGGGACACGCCCCCACGCAGCGTCCGCATCCGGCGCACCTGGTGCGGTCGATCGTCATCCTGCGTCCCTCCGGCGAGAGTGCTCCGTGGGCGCAGACGCGGCGGCACATGCCGCAGCCGACGCACACGTCGCGGTCGAGATAGGGCTTGCCGTCGCTGTGCATCTCGAGCTTCCCGGCCCTTGAACCGCAGCCCATGCCGAGATTCTTCACCGCGCCGCCAATGCCCATCGCCTCGTGTCCCTTGAAGTGGGTTAGGCTGATTACGACGTCGGCATCCATGACGGCGCGTCCGATCTTCGCCTCTGCGACGTAGTCACCGGACCGCGGACGGACGAGGACCTCGTCGGTGCCCTTCAGTCCGTCGGCGACAATCACCTGGCATCCGGTCGCGAGCGGGAAGAATCCGTTCGCGTAGGCGGAATCCAGATGGTCGAGCGCGTTGCCGCGTCCGCCGACGTAGAGGGTGTTGCAGTCCGTGAGAAACGGGCGTCCGCCGAGGCTGCGCACAAGGTCGGCAACGGCGCGGGCGTAGTTCGGCCTGAGGAAGGCGAGGTTGCCCGGTTCGCCGAAATGCATCTTGATTGCGGTGAACTTGTCCTTGAAGTCGATCTTCTCGACACCGGCGGCGCGCATGAGGCGCTGCAGCTTCTGCAGGCGGTTCTCTGTCAGCGTGGTGCGAAAATCCGCGAAGTAGACCTTGGCTTTTTTCATCGGTGGGTATTCTACCGAATTTCCCGCCGCAGTTCAAGCATGACGGGCCTATTCGTCGGACAGCTTGAGGAAATACCGGCGCGTGAGCTCGCGGTACTCGATCGGGACCTCCTCGAGATCGCGGTCGCTGAGTCCGTTCTTCGCCGATCCCCTGATCTTGAACCAGCCGGCATCCGAGAAAAGCTTCTTGAAGAAGTCCGGATCGTCCCGACGCTTCATCTCCGCCGTACGCCTCTTGAACTCGGCGCCGAATCCGCTCGAGGACTTGCTGCCGGAACTCGACGAGGCCGAGCTGTTTCGCTCGCTGTTGTCATTTTCCATGTCCTCGTCGTCTTTCTCGATTCCAAGCTTCTCGGCCTGTTTCTCGACGGACTCCATCAGCGATTGCGCGGCCTTGTCAGCCGGCGTCTCGGACTGTTTCTCCTGCTGACCCTGCTGTTGTTGTCCCTGAGACTGCTGCTGGCCCTGCTGCTGATTCTGCTGACCCTGCTGCTGATTCTGCTGCCCCTGCTGCTGATTCTGCTGGCCCTGCTGCTGATTCTGCTGGCCCTGCTGCTGATTCGGCTGGCCCTGCTGCTGATTCTGCTGATCCTGCTGCTGATTCGGCTGACCCTGCTGCTGATTCGGCTGACCCTGCTGCTGATTCGGCTGGCCCTGCTGCTGATTCGGCTGC
>JAFONM010000053.1 GCA_017418445.1 Kiritimatiellia bacterium | reverse complement strand
TGACGGATGCGAGAAGCGCCGTCATTTCGACACCTCCTTCGCCGTCCGCTCGAGATTGCGGTCCATCGGCGTCTTGTTGAGGAATATCGCGACGGACAGACCCTTGGCGGACCTGTCGTTCCAATGCCCTTTCACGTCGCCGCCATCAGTTTCCACAATGTCGATGTAGCCGTAGTACGCGCCGGCGACCGCGCCGGTGTCGGAAAGCTGCGTGCGGAGGCGCAGGGCGAGCGGGGGCTCCGCAGCCATTGACCGCCTGCCCTTGGAACGGGGATGGCTATAGCGGCCCAGGAGCACCTGCCTCAACGCGCGCCTGTCCCCGGCATAGCCGTCCTCTGGCGCCTCCCTCTCGAACCTGAGGCCGTCGCCGACTCTCCCGAGCCATGCGAATCCGTCGTTCCTGTCCGCGACGTCCACGCACAGGAACGCCTCGCTCTCCCGTGCGTACGGATTCGCGACCGCCGCCAGGGAAACGAGCAAATCGGACCTCACGCCCTTCCCGTGCGGTGCGACGAAGTCGCCGACGAAGACGTCGTATCCCACCGGAACGATTGCGCCGGTCTTCTCGAAGTCCGCGACAGATATGAACCTCGACATCATCTCGTGTGACGCCTTAGCGCGGCGCACGACGAAATCGACAACGGAGTCGCCGCCTTCCGGAAGCTCGACGCTTCCAGGTTTCCTGTAGATGTCCTCGCCGGAAACGGTCCACGACACGCGTCCCGAACAGAACGCGTCGAACATCGCGACGCCGCGCCCGTCGGTCGTCGCTACCTGCCGTATCGGTCCGGAATCCTTTGCGAGCCTGTACCTGGGCTTCTCGGAAACGAACTCCACATTCGCCCCGACGACGGGCTTCTTCGCCTCATCGACGACCTTCAGCGCAATGCGGGCCTGGACGCCGTAGTCGCCGGCGATCGACGCGAAAGCCGCGGCGGAAAGCGCAGCCGCCGCGATTGCAGCCGGCAGTGCCAGATTCAATTTCATATATCCTTTTCCTCCATGGGCCGCATATTATATCATTTTTTTTGTGCAATGAGAGTATCAGAAATTACAATCGCCTCGAGCATCACATTCTATACTCGTATCCGATGCCGTGGCGCGTGACAAGATGGACGGGCGAGGCGGGATTCTTCTCGACCAGCTTGCGCAGGATGGCGACGTGCTGGTCGAGCGTGCGGGTTGTGCCGTAGTAGGAACTGCCCCATGCCGCGTTGAGAAGACTGTCGCGGGAAAGCGGCACTCCCGGGTTCGCAATGAATGCCTCGATGAGCTTGAGGAGAGTCGGAGTAAGATTCTCCTCGGCACCGGACGGAGTCCGCACCGAATAGCGAACCGGATCCACCTCGGCCGCGCCGAACCTGAACGGCTTTGCGGACGCGGCACCCCGGGCAGGCGCCGCGGAGCCGGCGGACCGCCTCAGGACCGCGCGAATGCGCGCGAGAAGTTCGGCGAGAGCGAACGGCTTCGTGACGTAGTCGTCCGCGCCGAGTTCGAGTCCGAGGACCTTGTCGAGTTCCGATCCCTTGGCAGTGAGAAGTATTATCGCGATTTCAGGATGCCCTGCGCGGATATTCCTGCAAAGGTCGAATCCGCTGATTCCAGGCATCATCACGTCCAGGAGGCACAGGTTCGGCAGACGTCCCCTTTTCGCGTCATCCTCAACCGCTTTCGCGGCAATGGATCCATCCTCGCAGGCAACGACCTCGTATCCCTCGACCGAAAGAGCATCCGCAAGTCCCGTGCGAATCGCCTCGTCATCCTCCGCTATGAGTATCCTGATTCCGCCGTCCGACATGCAAGGGCCTCCTTATGTCCGTTCCGGGAAGACAATCGTGAACACCGCGCCGTGTGGATCGTTCGGCGCATAGGTCAGGTCCCCGCCCTGCCCTCTCATGAGACTCCGCGCGATATGGAGTCCAAGCCCGAATCCGTTCACCTTCGCGACGAGCCCGGTTTCGGCGCGGAAGAACGGCGTGAAGAGACGCTTCGCCGCCTTCGCGGGAACGCCGGGACCGGAATCCGCCACGGACAGCACGAGACGTCCTTCCTTCCTCCCCAGAGTCGCGGCGAGCCGTCCGCTCTCCGGGGCATACCTCGCCGCGTTCTCGAGGAGATTGAGGAGGACCTGTTCGAAGGAGTCGGGATCAAGTACAGCCTTTGCCTCCCCGAGTCCTTCCTCGGCGGCGACCGTCGGCTCGAGTCCGGCGTCCTTAAGCCGCGATTCCTGCATCGCGACGATTTCGCGGGTCCGCGAAAGGACGTCGAACTCGCGCGGAGAGTAGCGCCTGGACTTTCTGTCGAGTCGGCTGAAGTCGAGTATGTGGTCGACGAGACGGCTGAGCCTCTCGCTCTCGCGTACGAGCGTCTCGAGATAGGACTGGCGCTTCCCTTCCGGAACCTTTCCGTCCCGGAGCATCTCGGCGTAGAGCCTCACGGACGTGAGGGGCGTCCTCAGTTCGTGCGAGACGTGAGAGACGAAGTCTGACCTCTTCGCAGCCTCGCGCCGTGCGCGGGAGAGCGCGAGCGCAACGGCGACCAGTCCCGCGAAGATGAATGCCAGCGTCGCAAAGAGAACAAGTATGTTCGCCGCAAAACGCGAGGATCCCGCGACATGCGCTTCGCCGATGCGATACACCGCAACGACCCAGCCGGGAGCTTCAGCCGACACGGTTTCCGACGAAAGCCTCCTCCCCTGCGCGACATCGCCGCCCGACTGTGCGAGAAGCGTCTTGCCGCGACGGAGCGCGTAGGCGAATCCGGCGGACGGATTCTGCGGGAGGAGCGGCGCGAGCCGCGCGTCGAGCGCCGTCACGTTGACCGATCCGACCGTGACCGAGCCGTTCTCTTCCGGACGGCAGACGTAGACGGCGTCGCCGCGCTCGAGGATGTAGTTCTCCACCGCCCTGCGAGATTCCTTGAACAACGGAATGGAACTAGCCTTGCCGCGGCGCGATTCGCGCTCGGGCCGTGAGAATCCGGACGCCATGCCGCGGGGGACTGTGCGGATGTCCTTGCAGAGCGGATCATCCGCATCGAAGCGTCGGAGCCCGTCGAACGCCGCATCCAGGACGACGCGCATCCGCTCCGCGGACGCGGCGAGCGTCAGTTTCGCCGCGCCGTCGGACTCCCTTCCGAGACGCGCCCATTCCGCGCCCAGGAGTCCGTGGAGGACGAAGGCGAGAACGCCTACCGGCACGACCACGAACACGAGGATCGGAACCAGCGCGCGAAGCTTCATATCACCTCGTCTTCTCCGTCGAATCGGCGTCCGTGCTTCCGCCTACGGAAGACGTACGCTGCTGATTAAGTTCGCCGCGGCTCTTGGAGAGGCGGAACTTGAGCTTCCTTCCGCTCATGGGAGCTCTACTCGCCTCTTCCCGGGCGGCGGAAAGCTCGTCCTGAAACTCTTTCATCTCGGCATCTTCCATGTCGTACGCGGCGGCCGCATCGCTGTTGAACGAGGACTGAATTCTGCCAAGCACGTCGACATCGCCTAAGTTGCGGCGGAGGTTGCTCTCGTACATCTTCTGCTTTGTCTCGGCGTTCTTCATGCGGAGGACTTCGCGCGCCACCCCCTTGTCGACGGACGACTTGACGACGGCGTCCTCGTCGGAGAACTTCGCGACGGCCTGTCCGTCAAGCGTGCGCTTCCGGCAGTCCGCGACGGTCTCGTATCCGATCGAGATGTCCGCGAGCCCGAGGCTTGTTCCGGCGGAAGCGGCGGGAACCTCCAGTTCGACGAGGACGTATTTCTTCTGTCCGCCGCCGAGCGAGTCGATAGGAATCGTCGCGGTGACGCCGTCGATCTTCGAGTCGAATCCGATTACGGAAACGGGCTTCACTCCGTTGGTCCCCTTCACGGTCACGACCGTCCCGCGGACTACCGTGGTGAGCGCGTCGCCGAGTTCGTCGGTGAAGATGCGCTCGAGATCGCGCGGATTCTCGGCGAAGTAGGCGTTCGCGCCGCTCTTCTGGGCGAGGGTGAGCATGAGTTCCTCGTTGTAGCCGACGCCGAGCCCGACGGTGGAGACTCCGATCTTCTCGCGGGCGAGGGACGCGCCGAGGTCGCCGAGCGCGGCGGGCGAGTCCGGCCCGACGTTTGCCTGTCCGTCCGAGAGGAGGACGAGCCGCGAGACATACGGACCAGCGACGTTCTTCCTCAGTTCCGCGGCGCCCTGCGAGACGCCGGCGAAGAGCGCGGTGCATCCGCGAGGCTGGATGGAGCGGATCGTCGGCATGAACGATTCCGGATTCTCGACGTGCTGCGCGGGGACGACGACCTCGGCGGAATCGTCGTAGGTGACGATGGAGAGTATGTCTTCGCGGCTGAGGTGGCGGACGACTTCAGCGACGGCGTCGCGGGCGCGGGCTATGCGCTCGCCGGTCATTGACCCCGACCTGTCCAGGACGAGGCACAGGTTTACGGGCATTCGCTTCGCCTTCGCGGGCGGAAGGCTCGGAGCCTCGAGCTCGACCTTCACATAGCAGTGCTGCGCCTTCGCGGCCGGGAGCACCGGGCGGTCGAGCGAGACTGTGATCTTCGCCGACTCCGCGGCGATGACGCCGGACGCTGCGAGCGCTGCGGCGAACATGGATATGGCGCTGGTTTTCATGGTGTCATCCTCCTTTTGCTTTTGGATGACAGTATTAAACCAAATCCCCGTCCACGAGTTGTCATGCGTTCGTCAGCCATTTGTAAAAAGATTGTAAAATCCCATATTTACACGCTGGCCGGCGACCGCTCTATACCCGCATCAAACCGTCCAGGCCGAGATCGGGTTCAGGCTCGGCGGGCCGGGTCGTGCCGCCCTCCGCCGGCGGACGGTAGTCCGCGATCGCCCGACGCCATATCTCGAGGGTGTTGACGAAGGACTGCAGGATGGCGGCGAGCGCGTCCGCGTTCAGGATCGCGAGCGGCTCCTGCCGGCAGAGATGGAACCTGCCCGTTTCATGGTCGCGCGAGATCGTAGCTCCCGCAGTCCCGGCGAAGAGGTGGTTCGCCTCGAGCATGGCCGAGAGCAGCTGCTCCAGTCCCTCGGGGGGCGGATCGCCGATTTCGCCG
>JAFONM010000052.1 GCA_017418445.1 Kiritimatiellia bacterium | reverse complement strand
TCTCGACGTCTATCACCATCGCGGGAATCGTGTTGATGAGGGAAAGCGCGTCCGCCCCGGAATCCTCGCACGCCTTGACGTAGGGCGCGATCGACGGAACGTTGGGGGCGAGCTTCACGATGAGCGGGACGGTCGTCGTCGCGCGGACCGCGGAGACGACCTCGGCGAGAACCTTCGGATCCTGCCCGAAAGTGTGTCCGCCGCACTTCACGTTAGGACACGAAACGTTGATCTCGACGGCGGCGACCGGATCTGCCCTGCCGCCCGCCTTCGCCTCGCAGACCATCCTCGCGGTCTCGGCGTACTCCTCGACGGATCCTCCCCAGACATTGACGATCATCGGGACCTTCACGTTCTTCCCGTACCACGGGACGGTGTACTTGAGAAAGTGGTCCGCGCCGAGTCCCTGCAGTCCGATGGCGTTGACGAGCCCGCCCGGAACCTCCGCGTGGCGCGGGAGCGGATTCCCCGGCCACGGCTCGACACGGATCCCCTTCGCCGTCACGGCGCCAAGCTTCGAGTAGTCTACGGCGCCGAGATACTCGGTTCCGTAGCCGAACGTTCCGCTCGCGGTGGCGATCGGAGTCGCCATCTCCAGTCCGCCCAGATTGACCTTGGTGTCCATGATGTCTCCCAACCTTGAATTCTCAACCCCACACAAGATCCTTCGCCGCGAAGACGGGACCCTCGATGCAGCACCTCGAGTTGCCGCGGACCGTCTTCTGTATGCACGCGTAGCACGCGCCCACTCCGCAGACCATGTGCCTGTCCATGGAGATCCATCCCTTCATCCCGTTCTCGACGGCGCGCATCGCGACCGCCCTGAGCATCGGATCCGGTCCGCACGCGAAGAGCTCGAACTTCTCGCCCGAGGACCGGAGTTCCGCAATGACGACGTCGAGCGGATCCGTGACGAGCCCCTTCGCCCCCGCGCTTCCGTCGTTCGTCGCCGTGCGGAGCTCGACACCGTCGATCCCGGCGAGACGGTCGAGCGCGAGCAGATCGTGTTCGGTGCGTCCGCCGACGAACACGAGCTTCCTTCCGGGAAGGCGCTTCGATAGGAAATGGAGAGGCGCGACGCCGTATCCGCCGCCCACGAGAAGCGGGACTCCGTCGCACCTGCAGGGAAAGCCGTGTCCGAGCGGACCCAGGACCCGTATCTCGTCCCCGGGCTTCGCCGAATTGAGGGCCTTCGTTCCGCGTCCGACGGTCTTGTAGAGGATGGTGACCTTCCCGTCCCCGGCGTCAAAGACGCTGAACGGACGCCTGAGGGCGGACTCCTCGAGAGCCGGCACCTTCACGTGGACGAACTGACCCGGCACGAGGTCCTTCGCCATTCCCGGCGCCTCGAAGACCAGATAGCGGTAGCCCGAGCCGATCTCGGCGTGTTCCACTGCAATGGCTCTTTCGTCAAGCATCCTGTCGATCTCCTATCCTTCCGGCGGCGGTCTTTATCGTCGCCCACATGGACTTCTTTATGTTCTGGACCGCGGGCGTGACCGTCCTGAACCTCAGGATGTAGCTGGGCGAATACGTGACAAGCACCTCCTCGCCGCCGTCCGCGACGAAGGACGCTCCGGGCTCCGCCTTCCTGCCCGGGAACCACTTCCTGAGCGCGAGCGCCCCGAGCACCACGACCACCTTCGCATGCGGACGCGGAGGAGCGAAGACGACCGGCGCCCGGGAGGGATCGAACCTGAGCGCGGCCACGATCTTCGACATCATCTCCTCGCCGGGCGGCGTCAGCGCGCTGTCGTGCAGGAAGCAGATGGGGACGCTCCCGGACGCATCGGCATCCCTCGCCTTCGGGCTCGCTCCAACCGGCGCCCTGGCCCGTTCTGCGGCCTGCTCCTTCGGCCTGTCGGCCTCGCGCGGCACCGGCGTCCCGGCCTTCGCTTCGGCAGCGGCGCCTTTCAGCAGCGAACGGTCGATCTCGACTTCGCGGACGCCGAGCTCGCGTTCCAGCTCAAGCTCGGCCTCCAGTCCGTCAAGTATGTACTCGAGTCCGTTCACTGCCATCTACCGGCTGCCTGCTCACTTCTTCGGCCTGTTGAACCCGTACGGATTCTTCTTCTGCCAGCGCCATGCGTCCGCGCACATCTCCTCGATGCCGCGCTCCGCCTTCCATCCGAGCTCCTTCGCGGCGAGCGACGGATCGGCCCAGCACTCGGCGATGTCGCCGGGGCGGCGCGGACAGATCTTGTAGGGAACTGGACGCCCGGACGCCTTCTCGAACGCCTTGACGATCTGGAGGACGGAGTATCCGTGCCCGGTGCCGAGGTTGTAGATCTTGAGCCCGAGCCCGGGATTCGCCTCGAGCTTCTCGATGGCCTTGAGGTGTCCGATGGCGAGGTCGACGACGTGGATGTAGTCGCGAACGCCTGTTCCGTCGGGGGTGGGATAGTCGTTGCCGAAGACGTTAAGCTCGGGACGGCGTCCGACGGCGACCTGCGCGACGTACGGGAGCAGGTTGTTGGGGATGCCAGCCGGATCTTCGCCGATGAGGCCCGACTTGTGCGCTCCGATCGGATTGAAGTAGCGCAGAAGAATGACGTTCCACTCCGGATCGGCCTTCTGGACGTCCTTGAACACCTGCTCCATCATGAGCTTCGTCCATCCGTAGGGATTGGTGCAGCCCGGGGTCGGGAAGTCCTCGCGGATCGGCACGGACTTGGGCTCCCCGTAGACCGTCGCGGACGACGAGAAGACGATGTTCTTGCAACCGTGCGCGCCGAGGCACTGAAGGAGGTTGAACGTTCCGCCGAGGTTGTTCTCGTAGTACTTGAGCGGAATCCTGGTGGACTCGCCGACGGCCTTGAGGGCGGCGAAGTGGATGGCCGCGCCGAACGGACCCTCCTTGTCCAGGACCGCATTCAGCTTCCTGGCGTCGCGGATGTCGACCTTGTAGAACGCCGGCGCCCTGCCGGTGATGCGCCTGACGCGCGAAAGGGATTTCTTGCAGCTGTTGCAGAGATTGTCGACGACCACGACCTCGTGTCCCGCGTCGAGGAGTTCCACGACCGTATGGCTGCCGATGAATCCGGCGCCGCCAGTTACCAGAATTTTCATGTCTGTTATTCCACCTTGAGTCCCGCGGACCCATTCCGCCGGATAGGGTATTTTAGCATTTCTGCCGCCCGGCCGCAATGGCGATCGGCGCTGCTTCAGGGCCGGTTCACGCCCCGACGAATTCGCAGGCGATTCCGAGGTCGGCGCGCATTTCGCGCGCAAGCGCCTTCACGCCGAAAGTCTCGGTCTCGTAGTGTCCCGCGAGAACCATCTTCGCGCCGGAGTTCTCCGCCGCCACGACATCGCCCCAGCTCGCCTCTCCGGTCAGGAGGAAGTCGCATCCGAGCGCCTTCGCCGCCGCGGCGAATTCGGCGGCCCCGCCGGAGCAGACTCCAATGCGGCGACCGGCCCTGACGCCCAGTCGTCCGAGCGGCTCGAGGCTCTCGAGGTCCGCCGTCGCGACGCCTGCGACGCCGATGGTGTTCCCATGGTAGCTGAATGCGGGGATGACGTCGGCGAGTCCGATCGCCCGCGCGATCTCCCAGTTGTTGCCGCAGCGCCTGTTGGCGTCGAGCGGAAGGTGCGATGCGTACAAGGCGACGTTCGCGTCGAGAGCCGCCTTCACGACGGCGTATTCGCCGCCCGCGATCCGCCTGATTCCGCCGCCCCACGAGATTCCGTGATGGACGACGAGAAGCTGCGCGCCGGCGTCCGCCGCGGCGCGGACGGACCTCGCGGAGCCGTCGACCGCGAACGCGACCTTCGTCACCTCGTCGCCCGTGCGCTCTATCTGGATTCCGTTGTTGGAGACGTCGTCGAACTTCTCCGGTTCGAGAACCCCGTCCAGCCAGCCGACTATTTCCGCAAGCTTCACGACAGCAGCCTCCTTTCCTCGTCCTTGTTGAGAACCTCGACGTAGAACGGCGCGTGTCCGCCGCGGCAGAAAAGTCCGTGGACGTTGTCAGGGCCCTCGCTCGCGATGACGTCGAGTATGAGGTCCGCCATCGCCTTCGTGATGCGGAATCCCGGGATGAACACGGGGATTCCAGGCGGATATGGAACGAGGAACTGCGAGGCGATGCGCCCGACTGACTGCTCGAGCGTCACGAGCTCGCCGTCGCAGAGGGCCGCGGCGTGAGACGAGACGACGGGGACTCCGGCGACCGCCTCCTGCACGGACTCCGCGTCCTCCGTTTCCGACTCCGGACGTCCGATGAGATCGCGGCAAAGGCGGCACACGCGGAAGAGATCCTCGAAGTCTTCCTCCATCGAACCTATCGTGACGAGGAAGAGTATCGTCGTCTTTGTGGACTTCTCCCACTGTATGCGGGACTTCAGGAGGCTCTTCTTGAACCTGGCGCAGGCGGCCGGGGTCTTCAGCATGAGGACGATCTTGAGCGGATCCTTGAGGTACCCGGCCTGCGCCCAGTTCCCGTCGCCCTCCGCGATCTCGCCGAGGTCCGCGAAGCACTCGCCCTCCTCCTTGCCGCAGGCGGCCGCGACGCGCCTGCGGAATTCCGCCACCCACTTGAGCCGCTCGTCGAGCAGCTTCATCCCCTCGAGCCGCATCTGCACGCCGGCGGTGTCGAGCGTCGCCATGAACGGATAGTGCGGGGAGGTCGAATGCCAGTACCTGAGGTACTCGCGTAAATCGTGGACGAACTTCTCGTACGAGCCGTGTCCGTGGAGCGCGAAGCGCCTCCTGAGCCAGCGGTACTGCGGAGAAGCGTCCTCCTCGAGCAGCGCCTTGAAGCGCATCGAGACGTGGATCATCGACGCCTGCGAGAACGCGGCCATCGTCTTGTGCGTCGACTGCACGGCGAAATGTGCGCCGCTCGTCTCGTTGACGGCGTTGTAGCGGCGAGTCGGACCCGTCGGCGTGGCGTAGGTGTAGAACGGATGGAAGTTGAGGTAGCCCGCCCACGCCTCGTCCGCATAGAAGAGGACGCCCTTGCGCTCGCAGAGACGGGCGACCTCCCATACTGGATAGAGAATCCCCTCGTAGGTGCAGGTCGTGAGGATAAGCAGCTTCGGCGCAGTCTCCGAGGAGTCGAGCTCCCGCTCGATGTCGGAGATCGAGACCGGTCCCCACACGCCGAGGCGGGGGTTCCAATGCGACGGCAGATAGCGCGGCACGGCGCCCGACATGACGATTGCATGGTGGACGGACTTGTGGCAGTTGCGGTCCACGAGCACCGTCTCGCCGGGCTTGAGGAGCGTCATCAGCATCGCCTTGTTCGATGTCGACGTCCCGTTCGTCACGTAGCAGCTGAGGGCCGTTCCGAAGATTTCGGACGAAAGCTTCTGCGCCTCCGAGAGGGGAGTGTGGGACTCCGGACTCGAGAGGTCGCCGAGCGACTCGACCGAGACCGAGAGGTCCGAGCGGAAGATCATCGACCCGAAAGCCTCGTAGAATCCGCGCATGAACGGCGACTCCGCGAACGCATTGCCTCCGCCGTGCCCCGGGGTGTGCCACGTCGCGCCCGCCTTGACGGCGACGTACTGCTTCAGGGCGGACCAGAAGCGCGGCAGCCAGAACGACTGGAAAAGGTGGACGAGGCGCTCGTGCGACCTCGCGGGATCCGTGAACGCGGCTATCTCCTTCTTCGCCCAGCGCCTCTGGGGAACGACGACGGAAGGATGCCCGGGATAGGTCACTACGACCTTCGGCAGCGCGGGAACATATGTCTTGAACCAGTCCTTGAGGGAGAAGTTGCCGACCTTGCCGGAGTAGAGCGAGTCGTCGATCAGGAAGAGACACACGTCGTCGCCGTTGTCGGTAAGACCCTTTCTCGGAGTTCCCCCGATGAACAGCGCCTTCTGGAGGTTCTCGGGCGAGGAGACGGTGGTGAGCCTGAGCGGCGGATAGTCCATCGGGAGCCGCACGTTGAATGCGATGTGGCAGAAGTCGCGGAACGCGTCCGTCAGGCCGTATTCGACCATGTGCAGCGGCGCATCGGCCCCGTTCTCGGGAGCGTGCAGCCAAAGGACGGAGAGAGTTCTCATGCGAGAGGTTTCCCGATTGCGGGAACGGCCGCCATGAGGCGCTTCGTGTAGTCCTCCTTCGGACGGACGAGGACTTCCGAGCAAGCGCCGCTTTCGACGATTCTGCCCTTGTTCATTACGATTATCCTGTCGGCTATGTGCTGGACGACCCCGAGGTCGTGCGTGATGAAGAGGAGCGTGAGCCCGAGCTTCTTCTTGAGGTTCTCGAGAAGGTCGAGGACCTGCGCCCGGATCGTCAGGTCGAGGGCGGACACCGCCTCGTCGCAGATGAGAAGCTCGGGACGGAGCGAAATGGCGCGGGCGATGCAGATTCTCTGGCGCTGCCCTCCGGAGAACTCGTGCGGATACCTGTCGAGGATCGTGTCGTCCAGCCCGACCGCCTCGAGGAGCCCGGCCGCCTTTTCGCGGCGCTCCTCGCGCGTGCACAGTCCGTGGACGACCATTCCCTCGGTGAGTATCTCGAGGATCGTGTGGCGGGGATTGAGCGAGGCCTGCGGATCCTGGAAGACGACCTGGACCCTGCGTCTGTAGCGGAGCAGCTCCTCGCCCTTCAGCCTGCGGACGTCCCTGCCGTCCATCAGTATCTCGCCGCCTGTCGGCCTGTTAAGGAGGAGTATCGCGCGGCTCGTGGTGGACTTGCCGCAGCCCGACTCGCCTACGACGCCAAGCGTCTCGCCGCGCATCAGGTCGAAACTGACGCCGTCGACGGCCTTGACCCATCCGACTGTGTGCGCGAGGACGCCCTTCTTTATCGGGAACCAGACCTTGAGGTTCCTGACGCTCAGCAGGACTTCTCCGCGACTATCTTCCTTTTCGCCCATCTCGCCGCCTATTATACCAAATCGCGGCGGCCTTATGCGCGTGAGAGGGAAATCCTCTCGAAAATGCCGGCGATGCCCTTCCTGGCGAGTCCGCGGAGCGTCGCGAACGCCTCCTCGGAGAACGGATCGCGCTCGGCCGTGCCCTGAATCTCGACGAAGCGTCCGTCGTCGGTCATGACGAAGTTCATGTCGACGTCCGCCGTCGAATCGTGTGCGTAGTCGAGGTCGAGCGTGGGGACGCCTCCGCAGATGCCGACCGACACCGCCGCGACGCGGCGGACTATCGGACTCTCGGAGAGCACTCCATCCGCGACGAGCTTCGCGACCGCGTCCTCGAGCGCGACCATCCCGCCCGTTATCGAGGCGCAGCGCGTTCCGCCATCGGCCTGCAGCACGTCGCAGTCGATCGTGATCGTCCGCTCGCCGAGCTTCGTCATGTCGACGGACGCCCTCAGCGCGCGCCCCACGAGGCGCTGGATTTCGGTCGAGCGGGCATCCTGCTTCAGCTTCTTTATGTCGCGGTCCTTGCGCGTCGCCGTCGACGACGGGAGCATGGAATACTCGGCCGTGACCCATCCGCGCCCCGTGTCGCGCAGGAACGGAGGGACCTTCTCCTCGACGCTCGCCGTGCAGAGGACCCACGTGTCGCCCCACTTGACGAGGACGGATCCCGCGGCGTATTTCGTGAAGTTGCGGACAAAGGCGAGATCGCGCAGTTCGTCGGACTTTCTTTCCATGTCGGTTCTCCTCAGACCTTCGGCAGCGCGGCGAATCCGGCGGCGAGGTCGTCGTCCGTCGGGATGCAGTCCTTCATTTCGCCGTCGTTGTACCTCCCGTACGCGACCATGTCGAAGTAGCCTGTTCCGGTGAGTCCGAAGAGTATCGTCTCCTCGCGTCCGGCGGCCTTGCACTCGAGCGCCTCGTCTACCGCGGCGCGTATGGCGTGGGCCGACTCCGGGGCCGGGAGAGTCCCCTCGGTCCTTGCGAACAGCGTCGCCGCCTCGAAGACGGACGTCTGCTCGACGCTCTTCGCCTCCATGAGCCCCTGGTCGTAGAGCTCGGAGAGAAGCGCGCTCATGCCGTGGTAGCGGAGTCCGCCCGCGTGGGACGGGGACGGGATGAACGAGGATCCGAGCGTGTACATCTTCTGGAGCGGACAGACCCGCCCGGTGTCGCAGAAGTCGTAGGCGTAGCGTCCGCGCGTGAAGGACGGACAGCTCGACGGCTCGACGGCGACGATGCGGTAGTCGTTCTCTCCGCGCAGCTTCTCGCCCATGAACGGCGCGATGAGTCCCGCGAGGTTCGATCCGCCGCCCGCGCAGCCGATGATGACATCGGGCCTGACGCCGAGCCTGTCGAGCGCCGCCTTGGACTCGAGTCCTATGATCGACTGGTGCAGGCACACCTGGTTGAGGACGCTGCCGAGGAGGTAGCGTGCGTTCGGCATCCCGGTCGCCTTCTCGACGGCCTCGGAGATCGCGCAGCCGAGCGATCCGTTCGTGCCCGGAAAGCGCTCGTTTATCTCGCGGCCGATCTTCGTCGTCATCGACGGCGAGGGCGTCACGTCCGCGCCGTAGGTGCGCATCACCTCGCGGCGGAACGGCTTCTGCTCGTAGGAGCACTTCACCATGAATACGTGGCACTTGAGGCCGAAGAAGGCGCTCGCCATGGAGAGCGCCGTCCCCCACTGCCCGGCGCCCGTCTCGGTCGTGACGTCGGTGAGCCCCTGCGCCTTCGCGTAGTAGGCCTGGGCGATCGCGCTGTTGAGCTTGTGGGAGCCGGAGGTGTTGTTGCCCTCGAACTTGTAGTAGATCTTCGCGGGGGTCCCCAGCGCCTTCTCGAGGAAGTACGCCCTCACGAGCGGGGACGGACGGTACATGCGGTAGAAGTCGTGGACGGCCTTCGGGATCGGTATGAGCGGAGTCTCGTCGTCGAGCTCCTGCTTCACGCACTCCCTGCAGAAGACCCTCTCGAGCTCCTCGGCGGCGACGGGCTTCAGAGTCGCCGGATTGAGGAGCGGGGCGGGCTTCTTCTTCATGTCCGCCCTGATGTTGTACCACGCCTTGGGGAGCTCGTCTTCCGAGAGGTAGGTCTTGTAGGGAATGTCCGCCATCTCCGTCTCCTTCCGTTCCGTCACTGTCCGAGGATCTCCTCCGCCTTCGTGTTGTCGCTGAAGCGGAAGATGAGTATCGCCTTGTCGCCGCGGCCGAAGCCGTAGGCGTAGGAGTATTCGATGTTGATGCCCGCGTTGTCGAGCTTCGCCATCAGGTCGGCCATTCCGCCCGGACTGTCGGGGACGGTCACCATCACGACCTCCGTCTCGCGGACGAGGAAGCCGGCCTTCTTCAGCGTCTCCACGCCCTTCACGTGGTCGTCCGCGATCATGCGGACGATTCCGAAGTCCGTCGTGTCGGCGAGCGAGAGAGCCGCCATGTTGATGTCTGCGTCCGCAAGCGCGCGGCATATCGCCGCGAGCTGTCCGGGCTTGTTCTCGAGAAAAATCGATATCTGCCTGATCTTCATTCGGACCTCCTTCCGCTATTTCCTGCGTTCGTCTATCACACGCTTGATCTTGCCCTCGCTGCGCGGGAGCGTGCCGGGCGCGACGAGGCATATCTTCGGGGAGAGCCCGACGACCTGCTTGATCGCGTCGAGAACCTTCTTCCTCAGCGATTCCATTCCGCGGACATCGTCAGAGAACGACTCGGGCATGACCTCGACCTTCAGTTCGAAGATGTCCATCGTGTCCGTCGAGGCGAGGTGAATCTGGTAGTGCGGCGCAATTTCCGGAACCTTCATGAGGCAGGCCTCGATCTGGCTCGGGAAGACGTTGACGCCGTGGATGATGAGCATGTCGTCCGAGCGCGCGTGGACGCGGTCCATGACGCGCATCGTCCTGCCGCACCTGCACTGCTCCGTCTGGAGGCGCGAGAGGTCGCGCGTCCTGTAGCGGATCATCGGGGTGCCGAAGCGGTCGAGCGTCGTGAAGACGAGCTCGCCCTCCTCGCCGTCGGGAAGGACCTCGAGCGTATCGGGATCGATGATCTCCGGATAGAAATGGTCCTCCCAGATGTGGAGCCCGTGGCAGTAGGGGCAGTTGCCCGCGACGCCGGGGCCCGCGATCTCGGTGAGCCCGTAGATGTCGTGCGCCGTGATGCCGGATATCTGCTCGATCCTCGCGCGGATCTCGTCGGTCCACGGCTCGGCGCCGAAGACGCCGTGCCTGAGCTTCGTGTCCCTGCGGAAGTCGACGCCCATCCTCTCGGCGACGGTCGCGAGGTGGAGGAAGTAGCTCGGCGTGCAGGCGATCACCGTGACGCCGAGGTCCTTCATGAGCATGATCTGCTTCTCGGTGTTGCCGGCGCCCGTCGGAAGGACGGCGCAGCCGAGCCTCTCCGCGCCGTAGTGCGCGCCGAGTCCGCCTGTGAAGAGTCCGTAGCCGTAGGACACCTGGACGATGTCGTCCGCGTTGATGCCGAACATCGCGAGGCAGCGCGCCGCTCCCTCGCTCCAGATGTCGAGGTCGTTCTGGGTGGACGGGATGCAGATGGGCTTGCCGGTCGTGCCGGACGAGCAGTGGAAGCGGACGATGTCGTGCATCGGCGCGGCGGTGAGGCCGAGGGGATACTCGTCGCGGAGGTCCGTCTTCTTCATGAAGGGGAACTTCCCGAGGTCCTTGAGCTCCACGAGGTCGCGGGGCTTCACGCCCTTCTCGTCGCAGCGCCTCCTGAAGAGGGCCACGTGCTCGTATTCGTAGGGGATGATCTTCTGCAGCTTCCTGAGCTGCATCGCACGAAGGTCTCCGAGCGGCATGAAGTCCGGCATGGAGATCGGATTTGTTTCGTTGTTGCTCATGTTTTTCCTTGCCGGTTCAGACTGTGCGGCGGATTACGCGCTTGGCCTTGCCTTCCGTCCGCGGGAGCGACCCCACGGGGAAGACGTCGCCCTTCGGGAGGAATCCGAGGCGTTCGCGGAGGTGCTTCGCGACGGTATGCCCGGTGACGCCGGGCTCCGCCTCGACGTTCACCGTTACGTCCGTCATTCCATTGTGCTCCTCGAGGATGATCTGGAATTCGTCCTTGACGCCCGGAATCTCCATGAGGGCCTGCTCGACCTGCCTCGGATAGAAGTTGACGCCCTTCACGATGAGCATGTCGTCCGTCCTGCCGGTAATGCGGTCGATCCTGAGCGAGGTGCGTCCGCACTCGCACTTCTCGCGCGAAAGGATCCGCGTGATGTCGTGGGTCCTGTAGCGGATTATCGGCATCGCCTCGCGCGTCAGGGACGTGAACACGATCTCGCCGTACTCGCCGTCGGGGAGGACCTTGCCTGTCGCCGGATCGATGATCTCGGTGATGTACTGGTCCTCCCAGACGTGGATGCCCCTGTGGGCCCTGCAGTCCTGTCCGGTCGTTCCGATTCCGCCCGTCTCGGTCATTCCGTAGATGTCGAAGCACTCGATGTGGAGGCGCGACTCGATGCGCCTCCTCATCTCGTCCGAAAAGGTCTCGCTCCCGAAGATGCCCACCTCGAGGGACGGGATGTCGCGGTCTCCCGACGGCTCCGCGTCGAGCTTCTCGATGATGCGGGGAACGTAGCTCACGACGGAGCAGAATCCCTTCACGCCGAAGTCGCGCATGAGCTTTATCTGGCGCTCGGTGTTCCCGCTCGAAGCGGGGACGCAGAAGAGGTTCGCCTTGCGGCAGCCGTGGTAGCAGCCGAAGCCGCCGTTGAAGAGCCCGAACGTCGGCATGATCTGGAACGCGTCGCCCGGCTCGAGCCCGGCCATCACGAAGCAGCGCGCCATGCATTCCGCCCACTGGTCGAGGTCGTGCTCGTTGTACGCCATGACGACGGGCGTGCCGGTGGAGCCGGAGGACTGGTGGAACTCGCGGATCGTGTCGCGCGGGACCGTGAGCATCTTAAGCGGATACGCGTCGCGGAAGTCGTCCTTCGTGAGGAACGGAAGCTTCGCAAGGTCGTCGAGGCTCCGGATGTCGGCAGGACCGGAGAGCCCGCCCTTCTTCAGGAGCCCGCGGCTGAACTCGCTCTTCCAGGCCTGCTCGACGGAAAAACGAAGTCCCTTGAGCTGGGCGGCCGCGAGTTCGTCGCGGCTCATCGTCTCGGCCTTTTCGTTGAAGTATTTCATGGCGTCCCCCGAATCAGTACATGTCGCCGCCGGCTTCGCCGCGCATATGCCTGAGCATCTCCTCGATCTGGGAGATCGTCCCCTCAAGCTCCTTTATCGACTCGTCGGCGGCCGCCTTGTTCTTTTCGGAAACCTTGACGGCCTTCGCGTCCTCGACCGCCTTGCGGAGCTCGGGAAGATGCTTCTCCATAATGCCGGCATACTCCTTCATGGTGACCGCCCGGAAGTCCTTGGCGGTCTTCTCGAGCTTCGCCTTGAGCGGCTTCACGACGTTGTTGAACTCGGGGTCGTCCGCCTGGGAGGAGAGGGCCTTGAGCTTCTCGAGGTACTTGGCCGGACCGCCCTTCTGATAGCCCGTCTTCGCGACGACCTCGCCCTTCGCGTCGAGGAGGAGCACCGTCGGGAATCCCCTGACGCCGTACTTCTCGACGAGCTTAGGGTTCTGCTCCTTCGCCTTCGCGGAAAGGAGCTTGTCGTCGGACGGCGAATCGACCATGAGGAGGACGTAGCTGTTCGTGGCGACCTTCAGGAACTCCTCCTTCGCGAATACCTCCTTGTCGAGCTTCTTGCACCATCCGCACCAGTCGGATCCCGAGAAGTCCACGAGAACGAGCTTCTTCTCGGCGGCCGCCTGCTTGAGCGCCGCGTCATAGTCGTCGGTCCAGCCCTTGGGCGTCGAGGTGGCGGCCGAAGCCGCCGTGGTCGCGGACGTCAGCAGGGAAAAAAGGAGGTTCTTCATATGCGTTTCCTTTCTTTGTTTCATTTGTTCGGTTATTATACCAAATCTCACATCGCCGCGACGAGGGCCGCGCCGAATTCCGAGCACCTGAGCTCCTTCGCGCCTTCCATCTGGCGGGCGAAGTCGTAGGTGACCGTCTTCGCGGCGATGACCGTGTCCATCGCGGCGATTATGCGGTCCGCGGCCTCGGTCCACCCCATGTAGCGGAGCATCATCTCTCCGGAGAGGATGAGGGAACCGGGATTCACCTTGTCGAGTCCGGCGTACTTCGGCGCCGTCCCGTGCGTCGCCTCGAACACGGCGCAGCCGGTCGCGTAGTTGATGTTCGCGCCGGGCGCGATGCCGATTCCGCCGACCGTCGCGGCGAGCGCGTCAGAGACGTAGTCTCCGTTGAGGTTCAGCGTCGCGATGACGTCGTACTCGGCGGGACGCGTGAGGATCTGCTGCAGGAACGCGTCGCAGATGCAGTCCTTGACGACGATCATGCGGCCCGTCTTCGGATTCCTGAACTCGCACCACGGCCCCTTGTCGATCGTCGTCGCGCCGTATTCGCGCTTGGCGAGCGCGTAGCCCCAGTCGCGGAACGCGCCCTCGGTGAACTTCTGTATATTCCCCTTGTGGACCAGCGTCACGGACTTCCTGTCGTTCGCGATCGCGTACTCGATGGCCGCGCGTACGAGACGCTCGGTGCCCTCGAGCGAGACGGGCTTGATTCCGATGGACGCCGTCTCGGGGAAGCGGATCTTCGTGACGCCCATCTCCCCGAGAAGGAACTTCTTCACCTTCTCGACCTCGGGAGTCCCGTTCATCCACTCGATTCCGGCGTAGATGTCCTCGGTGTTCTCGCGGAAAATGACCATGTCGGTCAATTCCGGCCTCTTTACCGGGGAGGGAACGCCCTTGAACCACCTCACGGGCCTGAGGCAGACGTAGAGGTCGAGCGCCTGGCGCATCTGGACGTTGATGGAGCGGATTCCGCCGCCGACAGGCGTCGTGAGCGGACCCTTGATGGAAACGAGGCATTCGCGGCACGCGTCGAGCGTCGCCCTGGGGAGCCATTCGCCCGTCGCCTTGAAGGCCTTTTCGCCGGCGAGGACTTCGCGCCATGCGATCTTTCGCGCTCCGCCGTAGGCCTTCTCGACCGCGGCGTTCCAGACGTTCATCGCGGCCCGCGTGATGTCAGGACCTGTTCCGTCTCCCTCGATATACGGGATTTCCGGGTTCTCGGGAACCGCAAGCTTCCCGCCAGCCATGGTGATTCTTTCGCTCATGGCCGGGTATTATACCATTTTTTGGCGCTCCAAAGTTGGCGAGCCGGACACGGACTGCGAACGGAAATGGCAGGATTTTGGATTTCGGAACAGGGCAACGACGGCGCCCGCGCCTGCGGAGGCGGCGAGGCGACAGAACCTTTACAGGCCGAAGTGGCGGAGGGCGGCAGAGACGCCGCATTCGTCGTTCGAGAGCGTTATGTAGTCCGCGGCCGCCTTCACTTCCGGGACGGCGTTCGCCATCGCGACGCCAGTCCCCGCGGCCTCGATCATCGAAAGGTCGTTCATTCCGTCGCCGAACGCCATGCAGTTCGCGAGGGTGTGTCCGAAACTTTCCGCGAAGCGCCTGAGCGCATTCCCCTTCGTCGCGGACGAGATGTTCAGTTCGACGTTGTTCCAGGTGGACGCCGTCGCCTTGATCTCCGGATACTTCGCGTTCACCTCGGCGACGACGTCCTTCAGGATGTCGGCGGGACGGTCGTTCCGCGCGAACAGCATGACCTTCTGGACCTGCGCGGCGGACGGACCCTTCGCCGCGGCGAGGTGCGCCTTCAGCTCGGGGACGTCTTTCCGGAAGTCGTAGATCGTCCTCAGGTAGTGCTCGTTCGTCGCATACTCCGCGGCGGTTTTCTTGAACGCCGCGGTCATCCATCCCCAGTTCTCGCGGTAGCAGTCGTAGATGACGTCGTAGCGGTCGAGGATCTCCATGATTCCGATCGCGGTGTCGATCGGAATCTCCTCCCGGACCAGCGCCGTGTCCGTCTCGCGGTCGTAGACCTGCGCACCGTTGACGGTTATCGCGTAGCGGACGAACGGAAGCGCGCGGACGGGCTCGGGCATCATCCCGAAGAAGCGGCCCGTCGTAGGGACGACGAGGACGCCCTTCGCCGCGATTTCGGCGAGGGCGTCCGAGTCGGCCTTGGCGATGCGCTTCTCGGAATCGAGAAGCGTTCCGTCGAGGTCCAGCGCCACGATGCGTACGTCAGGCATTGTACGTCGCGGCCGAGGTGCTGCCGCCGTGTCCGGTCCAGTTCGTGTGGAAGAACTGTCCGCGCGGCGAGTCGAGCCTCTCGTAGGTGTGCGCGCCGAAGTAGTCGCGCTGCGCCTGGAGGAGGTTCGCCGGAAGGCGCTCGGTCGTGTATCCGTCGAAGTAGGAAAGCGCGGACGTCATCGTCGGCGCGGGGACGCCGTACCTGACCGCAGTCGCGGCGACCTCGCGCCAGGCGGGGACGCACTTCTCGACGACGGACTTGAAGTAGGGGTCGAGGAGCAGGTTCGACAGCGCCGGATTCCTGTCGTAGGCCTCCTTGATCTTGCCGAGGAAGACCGAGCGGATGATGCAGCCGCCGCGCCACATGAGCGCGATGCCGCCGTAGTTGAGGTTCCATCCGTACGTCTTCGCGGCCGTGCGCATGAGCGTATAGCCCTGCGCGTAGGAGACGATCTTCGAGGCGAAGAGCGCCTTGCGGATCGACTCGACGAACGCG
>JAFONM010000051.1 GCA_017418445.1 Kiritimatiellia bacterium | reverse complement strand
TCCTTGAACGCGAGGATGTCGCGGGTGATCTCGATGAGGTAGCTGTCGAGCTCGGTCGTGTTCCACTTCTTGAACACCTCATGCATCTCGTCGTCGGACATCCCGAGGAGGTCGCGCATGAGCTGGTAGCTCTCGCAGATGAGCTGCATGTCACCGTACTCGATGCCGTTGTGGACCATCTTGACGAAGTGTCCCGCGCCGTTCTCGCCGACCCAGTCGCAGCACGGCGAGCCGTCCTCGACCTTCGCGCAGACGGACTGGAAGACGGGCTTCACGAACGGCCAGGCCGCCGGCGAACCGCCGGGCATGAGGGACGGGCCCTTGAGAGCGCCCTCCTCTCCGCCGGACACGCCGGTGCCGACGTAGAGCAGCCCCTTGGACTCGACGTACTTCGTCCGCCTGATCGTGTCCGGGAAGTGGCTGTTGCCGCCGTCGATGATGATATCGCCGGGCTCGAGGGCGGGAATGAGCTGCTCGATCATGGCATCGACCGCCGCGCCCGCCTTGACCATGCAGAACACCTTGCGGGGCTTTTCGAGATTGTCCACGAGTTCCTGGATCGAATGGCAGCCGATGATGTTCCTGCCCTTCGCGCGGCCTTCGACGAACTTGTCCACCTTCTCGACCGTGCGATTGTAGACCGCGACGGTGAAGCCCTTGGACTCCATGTTCATGACGAGGTTCTCGCCCATCACGGCGAGTCCGATGAGACCGATGTCTGCTTTCTTCATGCTACGAATCCTTTTTAACCTTCATTTCCACTTCGCTTGCCTGCTTTCGCCATCGGGAGTTTTGGACATCCGGAGGACAAGAGGGTTTTTAGATGTTCTCCTGAACTCCAAGACTCCTGATCTCCCGGCAGCGAAAGCAACTGCCGTTATCTCTGGACGCGGGCGTTGCCGGCGTAGACGTCCCACACCTGCTTCTCGTCCGCGGGCTCCGCGTAGTCGTTGAGCGAGGACGCGGCGAGCGCTCCCGACGCCCAGCCGAACTGGAGGCACTTCTCGCCGGACCATCCGTTGAGGACGCCGTAGAGGAGTCCGCCCGTGAATCCGTCTCCGCCGCCGATGCGGTCCATGACAGTGATGGGACGGGGCTCCTCGACGAACCACCTGCCCTTCGAGTAGACGATCGCGCCCCAGAGGTGCTCGCCGGCGGAGATCACCTGGCGGAGCGTGGTGCCGCACATCTTGGCGTTGGGGTACTTCTTCACGACCTTGGCGATCATGTCCTTGAAGGAATCGATCTTGGACTTGAGGTCCCTGCCTCCGGCATCCGGACCCTTGAATCCGAGGCAGAGCTGGAAGTCCTCCTCGTTGCCGACGAGGATGTCCGCCGCCTTCGCGATCTGGTGGAACGCGCTGCGGAGCTCGGCCTCGCGGCCCTTCCAGAAGGTGGCGCGGTAGTTGAGGTCGAAGCTGACGAGCGTGCCGTACTTCTTCGCGGCCCTGGCGATCGCGAGGCAGCACTTCGTCGTCTCGGGCGACATGGCGGCGATGAGACCGGAGAGGTGGAGTATTCCGACGCCCTCCCGTCCGAAGATGCGCTTCAGGTCGAAGTCCCTGGCGTCGAGCGTGCGGCCGACCTCGCCCGCGCGGTCGTTCCAGACGCGCGGCGCGCGGAGTCCGAATCCGGAGTCCGCCACGTTGAACTGGTGGCGGTAGCCCCAGGGGCCGCCCTGCGGGACTTCCCTCCCTTCGTACGCGATGTTCCTCGCGCGGAGGCTGGACTTGATGAACGCGGCGAGGGGCGAGCCCTGGACGAAGCGCGTCAGGACGAGGCATTCGCGTCCGAGAGAGCTCGTGACGTTGAGGACGTTGGACTCGGCGCTTGTCGCCTGCATGCAGAACCTGCTGGAGTTGTGGACGGACATCCTGTTCTCGGGGGTGATCCTGAGTCCCATGGACGTCACGCACGCTATCGCGTACTTCGGATGCTTTGTGCTCACGGACAACTGTTCCTTTCTGGTCGCTTTGGATTGACGGGCATTATTATACCAAATACCGCGCCCATCCGTGAACCGCCCGTTCGGGTGGCATTGCGCCGAAGACAACTACACAACAAGGCGGGGACTTCAGAGCCCCCGCCTCGCGTGTCGGTTGTTTCCGGTCCAAGGAATTACTTGGCGGCGTCGTCGCCGTAGCCCTTGGACTTCAGGTACTCGACGACCTTGCCGACGGTCGTGAGCTTCTCCGCATCCTCCTCGGGGATGGCGGCGCCGAATTCCTCTTCAAAAGCCATGATGAGCTCGACCGAATCGAGCGAGTCCGCTCCGAGGTCGTCGATGAACGACGCTTCGGGCGTCACCTGTTCCTTGTTCACGCCGAGCTGCTCGACGATGATGTCCGTTACGCGATCTTCTAGCTTTCCAGCCATTTTGAATCTCCTATGTGTAGTTGACTGCGGATATTTTACTAAATTTTTCGACGGAGCGCAAGGGGGTCAGCCAATCATGCCTCCATTGACCGAAATGACCTGACCGGTGACGTACGCGGAGTCGTCTCCGGCAAGCCAGCATACGGCCTTCGCGATGTCGTCTACGGTGCCGAAGCGCCTGAGCGGAATCGTGTCCATGTAGGCCTTCTTCACGTCGTCCGGCAGGACGTCGGTCATCTTGGACTGGATGAATCCGGGCGCGACGGCGTTGCAGCGGACGTTGCGCTTGCCGAGTTCCTTGGCCGTAGTCTTCGTGAGCGCGATGACACCGCCCTTCGAGGCGGTGTAGTTGGCCTGCCCGGCGTTGCCCATGATTCCCACGACGGAGGCGATGTTGATGATGGAGCCGCCAAGCTGCGTTCCGTCCGCAGCCTTGTTCTTCATCATCGGCATCGCAACGGCGCGCGTGAAGAGGAAGGTTCCCTTGAGGTTCACGTCGAGGACCGCGTCCCATGCCTCGTCGCTCATCTTGACGAGGAGTCCGTCCTTGGTGATGCCGGCGTTGTTGACGAGGATGTCGATCTTGCCGAAATCGGCAATGACGGCCTTGACGCACGCGTCGACATCGGCGGAGACCGCGACGTTGACGCCGTAGCCCCTGGACTTGACGCCGAGCGCCTCGAGCGCCTTGACGGTCTCGTCGCACCATTCGGCCTTGAGGTCGCATATCGCGACGTCGGCGCCGCTGGAGGCGAGCTCCTTCGCGATGGCCGCGCCGATTCCACGGGCCGCGCCGGTTACGATCGCGACCTTTCCTTCCAGTTTCTTCATCTTGTTCGATTCTCCTTCCCTTGGTGGGCAAACGGCGGATATTATATCAAATTTGGCGGACATCGCAAGGCGGTGCGGACATGGCCTGGAAGCGGGCGGAATGCGGCTGGCGGAAGCGAGAGGCGCCCGCTAGGATATGTGCCAGGACGCGAAGAAGGAGCGGTCGTCGATTCCGCCGCCCTTCGTGTAGGCGAGGACTATCCGGCGGGCGCGGCCGAAGTCCTCCGGGGACTTCGGACCGCCTATGAGGAGAGCCGTCGGTCCCGGCAGGTCGCCGCTGTCGACGAGAACACCCCTCGACTCCTCTCCGCGGAGGATTTCGTTTTCGCCGCTGTCGCGCCCCACTACGAGCCCCGTGCCGTCGGGAAGGCGGAAGTGCCGCCCGACGGACAGGAGCTCGACGAGCCTGCGGTCGCCGAATCCCTCGTGGACGAGGAGGTCCTTCAGCTTGTGTCCGTATCCGGACTCCGTAAGCTTGCATCCGCCGGCGGGCGACGGATAGTCGACGATTCCGAATTCCTTCGCGAGCGCGATCTGCCTTTCGCGGGAACGTCCGCGGATGTCAAGGAGCATTTCGCGGTCGAGTTTCCCTTCCGTCTCCGGAATCGTCGGCTCCAGGAGCTTCGCGGAAAGCGGACGGATGAGCCGTCCCTCGAGTCCGGAACTCTTCGCGACCGTGACGAGCGCCTGCCTGTTCTGGCTCATGGGACGCTGCCCCATCACCTCGCCGGTCGCGACGAAGTCCCATCCCCTTTCGGACATCATCTCGCCTGCACGGCGAATCATCGCAGCGTGGCAGTCTATGCACGGATTCATCGCGCCGCCGAAACCGTGCGGCGGATTCTCGACGATCCGCAGTTCAGTGTCCGTGAAATCGACGACGACGAGCTCGATTCCGAGCGCGGCAGCGGCCTTGCGCGCCGCGGCGGATCCGAAGAACGGAGTCTCGAAGCAGAGCCCCGTCACCTCGGCGCCGGCGCGCTGGAGGAGGCGGACCGCGAGCCTGCTGTCGAGTCCGCCGGAAACGAGTGAAAATCCCCTGGCCGTCATCCGAATATCCTTTCCATGAACGTTGGACGCCTCACCTTGACGCGGTTTCCGGTCGTCGGCTCGAGGACGATCTTCATCGTGCCTCGGCGCGGGAATGCGAGGGGGACGGGATGCTCCGCGAGGTAGCGTCCGCGAAAATTCGCCTTCACGGGCCTGCGGCCCTCTATCATGAACACCGGCTCGCCGCCGACATAGTCGATCGAGACCAGGGAGCGTCGGTCGTTGCGGACGTCGACGGTGACGAGGAGCGGACGCGGGTCGGCGTCAAGCGATGCGAACAGTTCGGCGAAATAGCCCTTCAGCTCGCCGGGAGAGGGATCGTCGCGATCGGTCCAGAGAGTGACATGCTCCATGGCGCCTCGTTTTCCGGTTGTTTCAGTGAATCAGGCCTGCAAGTTCCGCACCAGCCGCCAGCCGCCGCTCAAGCATCCGGCCAGAGCTCGTGGGCGAGTTCGCGGAGCTTGTACTTCTGGATCTTCTGCGAGGCGGTCATCGGGAAGATGTCCATGAAGTGGACGTACTTCGGTATCTTGAACCAGGAGATCTTGTCCTTGCAGAACGCTGCGACGTCGTGCTCGGAAAGCGTAACGCCGTCCGCCGGTATGATGAACGCGCCGGGCTGCTCGCCGTACTTCTTCGAGGGGACGCCGACGACCGCGACATCCTTGACGCCGGGCATCGTCCCGAGGAAGTCCTCGACCTCCTTCGGGGAGATGTTCTCGCCTCCGCGGATGATGAGGTCCTTGAGGCGGCCCGTTATGTAGAAATACCCGTCCCTGTCCATCCTGCCGATGTCGCCGGAGTGGAGCCAGCCGCGCTTGTCGATGCAGGCCGCGGTCTGCTCCGGCATCTTGTAGTAGCCCTTCATCGTGTTGAATCCGCGGCAGCAGATTTCGCCGTCCGTTCCGATGGGCGCGAGCTCCTGCGTGTCGGGGTTGATGATCGCGACCTCGACGCCGGGGAGGGCCTGTCCGATCGTCTGGCACTTCCTCTCGATGGACGGCTCGAAGTAGCGGGTCATCGTCATCACGGGCCCGGATTCGGTGAGTCCGTACGGATTGCAGACCTCCTTCATGAACATCCTGTCGAAGACCTGCTGCATGCGGTGGACCGGGCACGCCGAGCCGGACATGATGCCGGTCCTGAGGCTGCGGAAGTCGAACTTGTCGAAGAGCTTGTGGTCCAGCATCGCGATGTACATCGTGGGGACGCCGTACGTCGCGGTGCACTTCTCCTTCTCGATCGAGGTCATCACCTGCACGGGGTCGAACTTCTCGAGGAAGACCATCGTCGCGCCGTGGTTGACGCAGCTCATGACGCCGAGCACGCATCCGAAGCAGTGGAAGAGCGGCACGGGTATGCAGACGCGGTCGCGCGAGGAGAGGTTCTGGCATGCGCCGATCCAGAATCCGTCGTTCGCGATGTTGCGGTGGGTGAGCTGCACGCCCTTCGGGAATCCGGTCGTACCGGACGTGTACTGCATGTTCACGACGTCGTTCACGTCGCACTCCGCCTGGCGCTCGAGGTACTTCTCCCACGGCGTCTCCACGGCGAGCGAGAAGACCTCGTTCAGCGAATACATGCCGCGGTGCTTCTCTCCGCCGAGGAACATGACGCGCTTCAGGTGCGGATACTTCTTCGACTTCAGGTCGCCGCGCGGCTGGGTCTTGAGCTCGGGGACGAGCTCGTTCATGACCTGCACGTAGTCGCAGTCGCGGTAGCCGGAGATGATGAAGATGTTCTCGGTCTCGGACTGCGAGAGCGCGAAGTCCATCTCGTGGGACTTGTAGTTGGTGTTGAGCGGGAGCAGTATCGCGCCGATCTTCGCGGCCGCGAACATGAGGACGACCCAGTGCGGGACGTTCGTGGCCCAGAGCGCGATCTTCTCGCCGCGCCTGACGCCGAGCGCCATGAGTCCGCGCGCGAGGCGGTCGACCTCCTCGCCGAACTCGAACCAGGTGAGCCGGAAGTCGCGGTCCGCGTAGACCACCGCGTCGTTCTCGCCGCAGCGGGCGATGGTCTGGTCGAGGAGCTGGCCCAGGGTGTACTCGCGGGTGATCGGCAGGTTGTGCCACGGGACGCCGGTGGAGACGCTTTGGGTGAACGGCCCCTTGGAGGGCGCCGTCCCGAACGGATCTGTCAGTTTGAATTCACGGTTCATTTCACTACCCTTTGAAAATCACGAACTTGCGGACGAAGAAGTTCACGAGGAACGAAACGATCACCTCGACGACGACGGCGATCGTCGTCATCAGGCCGAAACGGCGGATGGCATACGAACTGAAGCCGATGGCCAGGGCCGCCGACGCGCCCGAGACGGCGAAGAAAAGGGCGAACTCGACATACCAGACGAAGGCCCCCGGCGTAAAGACGAACCAGCGGTTCATCAACCAGCAGAAGATGTTGGCGAGGACGAAGCCTATGAACGTCGCGACGGCGAAGCGTACGGCCCGCACCCGCGAGGACTCCTGCGGCTCCATGGGCGGAAGCCGCAGGAGACGAACCGCCCAGTCGGACGGCGCGAGGCATTTCAGGCAGGTCGAGGCGAGCAGATAGAACACCGCCGTCTGCACCCCGGTGGCCATGACGCCGATTGCGCCGTACTTGACGAACTGCCAGAACGGACCCGAGTCGTGCGACAGGATGTTCTTAATGGCCTCAGACATTCAATGCGGACTCATCCTTCTTGACTTCCCTGAGTCCGAGCTTCTCGATGTCGACCGTCTCTATGCCGAGAGGCTTCGCGGTCTCCCAGCCGCCGCGGGTGAAGTCCGGAACGTCCTGCGGCATGCCGCGGTTCGAGGCGGAGCGCTCGCAGAGCTCGCACAGCGAGCAGCTCGCCGCGAGGTCGTAGACGTCCATGTCGAGCGGGAGTCCGTTCTGGAGGCAGTACATGGTCCTCAGATCCATGAGGAAGTCCATTCCGCCGTGTCCGCCCATCTTCTTCGCGAGCTCGCCCGCGATCTTCCAGAGCGGATGGCGCCACTTCTCCCATATGGCGTCCGTCTTCGCCTTGTCGAACCACTCGTGCGCGCCGGCGCCAGGCTTGTCCGCGAGCGCGATCCTGAACGGATAGTCGTTGAGGCAGCCCATCGTGCCGGAGAGGAGGTTGATCCTCGAGTACGGACGCGCGCTCGTCACGTCGTGCTGGACCATGATCGTCTTGCCTTTCACGGTGCGGATGACCGTCGTCGACATGTCGCCGCAGCGCGGATGAAGCTTCGCCTGCCAGCTGTCCTCGCCGAACGAGATCTTCGCGTAGGAGTCCATGCCGACCTGGTCCGTGGAGACGCAGGTGAGATAGTCGAACCTGTCGCCGCGGTTGACGTTCATCGCCTGCATGAGCGGGACGAGACCGTGGGTCGGATACGGATTGCCGTAGTGGTCGCGGTTCCACTTGAGGCGCCAGTAGCCCTGGTAGCCGCCCTTCGCGGGATCGAGGTAGTTGAGGCTGCGGAGGTCGTGGATGTACGCGCCCTCGCCGTGCATGACCTCTCCGAGCAGTCCGTTGCGGACGAGGTTCAGCGCGAGCATCTCCACTTCGCCGTAGCAGCAGTTCTCGAGCTGCATGCAGTGCCTTCTGGTGCGTTCGGACGTCTCGACGAGCGCCCAGCACTCTTCGAGCGTCATCGCGGACGGAACCTCTATGACGGCGTGCTTGCCGTGCTCCATCGCGTAGAGCGCTATCGGGGCGTGGAGAGTCCAGGGAGTGACGTTGTAGACGAGGTCAAGGTCGCTCTCGCAAAGAGCCTTCCATCCCTCTTCGCCGAAATAGGTCCTCGCCTTCGGCCTGCCGTTCTTCGCGAGCCAGTCCTGCTGGACCGCGACGCGGTTCTCGAAGAGGTCGCAGAGGGCTGCGACTTCGACCCCGGGAATCGCCGCGAGGCGGTGGACCGCGCCGGAGCCGCGCATGCCGAGGCCGACGATGCCGACGCGCACCTTCTCGAGAGCGGGCGCGGCGTAGCCGGTCATAGAACCCGCGCCGCCGAGCTTGTCGCCCGCATCCGTGGTCGCGCAGCCCGCAAATGCGGCCGCCGCTCCCATCCATGCCGTTCCCTTGATGAACTCCCTACGGTTAGTCTTCGTCATGATTACCTCCTTGCTGACAGAATTCAAGAAACAGGCTTCGGACCGAAGCGGCCGCCGGCCGCGGCGGCCTTACATTCCGCCGCGCCCGCGCAGCGAGCCGTGCGACAGGAAGCCCTCGTACTTGCGGACGAGAAGATGGCTCTCCATTACGCGCAGGGTGTCGAGCGCGACGCCGACGATGATGAGCAGCGAAGTGCCGCCGAAGAAGCTCGCGATGGCGGCCGGAACGCCCATCCTGGACTGGATCACCAGCGGAAGGATCGCGAGGACGAGAAGCCCGAGCGCGCCGATGAGCGTGATCTTCGTCATGACGTCGTCGAGATACTCGGCCGTCGCGTAGCCGGGACGGATTCCCGGGACGTAGCTGCCGTCCTTCTTGAAGCTCTCGGATATCTCGACGGCGTTGAACTGCGTCGCAACCCAGAAGAACGTGAAGAACACGATGAGCGCGCCGTAGATCATCACGTAGGCGGCCACGGGGTCGGTGGCGGAATACGGAGGCTGCAGATAGGTCGAGACGCGGCCGAGGATGCCCTCGCCGTTTGACACCCACTTGCAGAGCGCCGCCACGATCTGGAGGAGCGGCTGCGCGAAGATGATGGGCATGACGCCAGTGTAGTTGACCCTGAGCGGCATGTACGTCTGCTGCATGCCGTACGTCGCGCCGCCGACGAGCGAACGACGCGTGGAGTGGATCGCGATCTTGCGGACGCCCTGCGTGAGCATGACCGTGCCGATCACGACTATGACGAAGAAGATCACTATGAGGACGAGCCCCATGGGATCGGTCGTCTCCTTGAGGTACTTGTTGTACGCGGACTGGATCGCCGCGGGAAGACGCGACGTGATGTTGATCATGATGATCAGCGAGGCGCCGTTGCCGATGCCGAACGTCGTGATCTGGTCCGCGAGCCACATGACGAAGAGCGACGCCGCGGTCATGGCGATCACCGTCATCACGTGGAAGCCGAGCCCCGGAGCGCCCACGAAGGTCGTGCCCTCGGAGAAGCCGAGCATCTGCGGATTGCAGATCGAGGTCGCGAGCGCCCACGCCTGGATGACGCAGAGGAAGATCGTGAGATAGCGGGTGATCTGCGCGAGCTGCTGGCGCCCGTTCTCGCCCTCCTTGCGCATCTTCTGGAGCGAGGGGATGATGGACGAGAGGAGCTGGATCACGATCTGCGCCGAGATGTAGGGCCAGATCGAGAGCGTGCCTACCGAGAAGCTCGAGAGAGCGCCGCCTGTGAACACGTCGAACCAGCCGAAGAGAGCGTTGCCGCCGCTCGCCGCCTGGGCGGCGCGAATGTCGTCCACGGCCTTCTGGAGCGCATGCCAGTCGACGCCGGGCGTCGGAATCTGAGCTATGAGGCGGCACACGAACACGAGGCCGAGAGTAATCAGTATTTTCTTGCGCAGTTCAGGAATCTTGAACGCGTTCGAAAAACCCTTCATCATCGCCATATTGCTATCTCTCCTTCTTCCTTTTGGAAATCACCATTTTTGGCATGTTTTGAATATTATATCAAAAATGCCCCTGTCCGTTCAAGGGGAGCAGGACGACTTCGGCGGATTTCAGCTTCGGGACCGACGCCGAGAGCCTCAGAGGGGCGTTCGAACCGCCCGTCCGGCGGACTATGACGAGCGCGCGGCCGTAGAACAGCGGATGCGACTTGACGTCCGCGAACGAATCAAGCCCGGCGTGCGAGCCGTTTCCGACCGCGACGATCTCCCCGGGACCCTCCAACCTGAACTCGACACGGTCCCTGGCGAGCGGGAGGACGGTCCCCTCCGCGTCCACAAGCTCCACCTTGACGAACGCGAGCTCGCCGTCCGCGACGGCAGGACCTTCCGGCGTGAGCCGCACCGCGGCCGCCTCGTGCGCGGTCCGGCGGGCATCGTCGCCGATCAGGCGCCCGTTGCGGAACGCCAGGACCTTGATTTCGCCCGGCTCGTACGGAACCTCCCACGTCAGGCGGTAGCGCTCCGTCACCTTGTAGTACCCTGGATCGCTCTTTGCGACGACCGAGCCCGCGTCCCTGACCTTCTTCCTGCGGCCGGCGCTCTCGCCGTTGACGAAAAGCTCCGCCTCGTCTCCGCTCGTGTAGCACACGACCGTGATCTTCTCCCCTTCTCGTCCGTCCCAGTTCCAGTGCGGCAGAAGGTGCACCGTGTCCTTCCTGTCGTTCCAGAGCGAGCGGTAGAGCCAGTAGCGGTCCTTCGGCATGGCGCAGAGATCGCAGATTCCGAAAAACGAGCTGCGGCAGAGCTTGTAGCCGGGCGTCGGCTCGCCAAGGTAGTCGATGCCGGTCCAGACAAACTCACCGGCGACAAACCTGTCGCGCTCCATTCTCGCAAACTCCATGTCGGGAATATCCGACCATTTCGCCGAGCAGCGGTCATAGGCGTCGATCTCCACTACCGTCTCCCAGTCGTAGTTCGTCGGATTCGCAGACGGAGTCGGAGGGAAGCACCCCCAGCTCGAGAACGCAGACGCCGACTCGGAGTACACTATCGGCTTGTCCGGATACTTCTCCCTCATCGGCATGTAGCGCTCGGAGTAGTTCCAGCCGGTCAAGTCCATCGAAGCGTAGTCGCCGCGGCCTGCGGACTCTGGGTAGCAGCAGCCGATCCCGACCGGGCG
>JAFONM010000050.1 GCA_017418445.1 Kiritimatiellia bacterium | reverse complement strand
GGACATTATACCAAATCCCGGCGGAATGTTCACGGACAAAGAAGAAGGACGCGCCGGTGGCGGCGCGTCCCCTTTCGTCCGTGGACGTACGACCCCGCGTCAACCGCGGAGGTTCTCGTGGTACACGGTGTGGAGGAGGTGGTGCGCCTTCTCCGAGCCGGGCTCTCCGAGGTACTCCCTGTAGAGCTTCTGGATGTCCGAGTTCTCGTGCGAGAGACGGACCGGCTTGCCGGCGTCCTCCGCATAGAGACCCTCCATGCGGCGCTCGAGCGCGGCCTTGCGGTCATGCTTGATCAGGGGCTGTCCGCCGCCGTTGATGCATCCGCCGGGGCACGCCATGATCTCGATCGCCTGGAAGCGATTGCGGTCCTGGCGGACCATATCGAGCACCTTGCGCGCATTGCCGAGTCCGGAGGAGACGGCGACATTGACGGAGAGCCCGGGCGCGACCTCCACCTTGGCCTCCTTTACGCCGTCGAGCCCGCGGACCGCGCGGAAGTTGATCCTGTCGCCTTCCGGATTCTTGCCCGTGAGCATGTAGGTGACGGAGCGGAGGGCCGCCTCGAGAACGCCGCCGGTGACGCCGAAGATGACGCCGGCGCCGGTCGACTCGCCGAGCGGGGAGTCGTAGTCCTCGTCAGGCAGGTTCGCGAGGTTGATTCCGGCCTCGTGGAACATCGAGATGAGCTCGCGCGTCGTCACGACGTAGTCGACGTCCCTCACGCCGCCGGGGGCGAACTCGGGGCGCGCGGCCTCGAACTTCTTCGCCTGGCAAGGCATGATGGAGACGACGATCAGATCCTTCGGGGCGATGCCGATCTTCTCGGCGTAGTAGCTCTTCGCGACGGCGCCGAACATCTGCTGCGGCGACTTGCACGAGGACGGGATGTCGAGGAGGTCAGGATAGTGGTGCTCGAGGAAGTTGATCCAGCCCGGGCAGCACGAGGTGAGTATCGGGAGGTGGGCCTCCTTCTGCGCCTCGGCGCCGGTCTTGCCGGCCTTGGCCAGCTCGAGGAGCTTCTTGACGCGTCCGACGAGTTCGTTGCCCTCCTCCATGATCGTGAGGTCGGCGCTGAAGTCCGTGTCGAACACCTTGTCGAACCCGAGGCGGCGGAGACCAGCGACGAGCTTGCCCGTGACGGGCTTGCCGGGCTCGAAGCCGTACTCCTGGCCGACGGCCACGCGGACCGCGGGGGCGGTCTGGACGACCACGGTCTTGGACGGATCGTTGAGCGCGGCCCAGACCTCGTTCATGTAGTTGTGTCCGGTGATCGCGCCGGTCGGGCAGACGTTCGCGCACTGTCCGCAGAACGTGCAGGACGTGTCAGCGAGCGGAATCATCGAGGCCGTGCCGACCTTCGCCGTGAAGCCGCGTCCGTTGCCGGTGAGCGCGCCGACGGTCTGCACCTTGTTGCAGACGGTCTCGCAGCGGCGGCACATGACGCACTTCGAGAGGTCCCTGACGAGCGCCGCGGAGGTGTCGACCGGGAGGCGGTTCATCGCGCCCTGGTACTTGATCTCGCGGATTCCGAACTCGGCGGCGAGCTGCTGGAGTTCGCACGCCTGGTTCTTCGTGCAGGTAAGGCACGTCTGAGGGTGGTCGGAAAGGAGGAGCTCGATGACCGTGCGGCGCGCCTTGAGTGCGCGGCGGGAGTTCGTCCAGACCTCCATGCCGTCGCGGGTGATGGGCGTCGCGCACGCGGGGGCGAGGATCTTCCTCGGACCGCGTATGCCCGTCGCCTCTACGAGGCAGAGACGGCACGACGCCGGCTTGTTCTCGGTTCCGCATCCGACGTCCTTGCAGTAGCAGAGGGTCGGGATGTGCACGCCGATCCTGTTCGCGGCGTCGAGTATCGTCGAGCCGGCGGGGACCTCGACCTTCGTTCCGTTGATAGAGACTGTTACGTTAGCCATAAGTCCACCTCACTCCTTGATGATCGCCTTGAACGGGCACGCGCTGATGCACGCGCCGCACTTGATGCACTTCGACTGGTCGATGACGTGCTGCTGCCTGACCGCGCCGGTGATCGCCGAGACGGGGCAGTTCCTGGCGCACTTCGTGCAGCCCTTGCACTTGTCGGTGATCTTGAGATTGAAGAGCTTCGTGCACGTCCCCGCCGGACACTTCTTGTCCCGGACGTGCGCGATGTACTCGTCCTTGAAGTAGCGCAGGGTCGAAAGGATCGGGTTCGGCGCGGTCTGCCCGAGACCGCACAGGGCCGTGTCCTTGATCGTGTTCGCGAGGTCCTCCAGCTCGACGAGCATCTCCTCGGTGCCGTTGCCGTCGCAGATCTTGTCGAGCATTTCGAGCATGCGCCTCGTGCCGATGCGGCACGGAGTGCACTTTCCGCACGACTCGTCCTTCGTGAAGCCGAGGTAGAACTTCGCCATGGCGGGCATGCAGTCCTTGTCGGAGAGGACGATCATTCCGCCCGAGCCCATCATCGAGCCGATCTTCATCAGCGCGCCGTAGTCGATCGGGGTGTCGAGGTTCTCCTTCGTGATGCAGCCGCCGGAAGGTCCGCCCGTCTGCACCGCCTTGAACTCGTGTCCGCCCGAGATTCCGCCGCCGACGTCGTAGATGATCTCGCGCAGGGTCGTGCCCATCGGGACCTCGACGAGGCCGACGTTGTTGATCTGTCCGGCCAGGGCGAACACCTTCGTGCCGGCGTTGCCGGAGACGGTCTTCACCCAGTTGCCGTTCTCGTCCCTCTCGGTCACCCAGTTGCCGATCCTGGCGTACCAGTCGGCGCCCTTCCTCAGGATGATCGGAATGGACGCGTAGGTCTCGACGTTGTTGACGTTCGTGGAGCAGCCCCAGTAGCCGCCGCCGACGTTCGCCGGGAACGGAGGCTTGGTCGTTGGTTCGCCGCGCTGGCCTTCCATCGAATGGATGAGGGCCGTCTCCTCGCCGCAGACGAACGCGCCCGCGCCGAGCTTGATCTCGACGTCGAACGAGAAGTCGGTGCCGAGGATGCGGTCGCCGAGGAGCCCTATCTCGCGGGCCTGGTCGATCGCCATCTGGAGACGGGACACCGCGAGCGGATACTCGGCGCGGATGTAGACGAGGCCCTTCTGGGCGCCGATCGCGTACGCGCCGATCGCCATCGCCTCGACGACGCTCGAGGGGTCGCCCTCCATGATGGAGCGGTCCATGAACGCTCCGGGGTCGCCTTCGTCGGCGTTGCAGACGATGTACTTCTCGTCGGCCTTCGTCGAGGCGGCGATCTTCCACTTGAGTCCGGTCGGGAAGCCCGCGCCGCCGCGTCCGCAGATGCCGGAGTTGAGGACCTCCTGGACGACCTGTTCGGGGGTCATCTCGGTGAGGCACTTGGCGAGGCCCTGGTAGCCTTCGTTCGCGATGTACTCCTCGATGTCCTCCGCGTCGAGGAGACCGCAGTTCCTGAGCGCGATTCGCATCTGCTTCGCGTAGAAAGGCATCTTCGCGTAGTCGTGGATCTTCTCCTTGAGCGTGGGCTCGACGTAGAGGAGGCGCTCGACGACCTCGTGGCCGACGATGTGCTTCGCGACGATCTCCTTCGCGTCCTCGGGGGTCACCTGGACGTAGAAGACGTTGTCGGGCATCACCTTGACGATCGGACCCTGCGCGCAGAAGCCGAAGCAGCCGGTCTGGATCACGTTGACGTCGCCCTCGAGGCCCGCGGCCTTGATCTCGGCGCGCAGATTCGCCATCAGCTCCTGCGAGTTCGACGCGTGGCAGCCGGTGCCGCCGCAGCAGAGGATGTCCTTCTTCTTCGAGCCGATGTCCTGCGCGGCGAGACGGAGCGCGAGCTTGCCCTTGGAGGACTCAAAGGCGGCCATCAGGTCGGCCTTGTTGCAGATCTTGTTCATTACTTGCCCTCCTGAGCCTTGATTTCGTTTACGACCTCGACGGCCTTCGCGGGGGTCATCTTTCCGTAGACCTTGCCGTTCACGACCATGACCGGGGCGAGTCCGCACGCGCCGACGCAGCGGAGCGCGTTGACGGAGAAGAGTCCGTCCGCCGTGGGATCGGTGTCCGCCTTCACGCCGAGGACGCGCTCGAGCTCCCTGAGGACGCCCTCGGAGCCCTTCACGTAGCACGCCGTGCCGAGGCAGACGTCGATGACGTACTTGCCCTTCGGCTTCGTGGTGAAGTAGTTGTAGAAGGAGACGACGCCCGAGACGGCGCTCTCCGGAATCGACATCTTCTTCGCGACGTGCTGCTGCACGATGCGCGGAAGATAGCCGAAGATATGCTGCGCGCGGTGGAGCACCTGGATGAGGCGGCCGCGGCGACGCGGATCCGCCAGATCGAGGTCAAGCCCCGCGATGAACGAGTCGAGCTCGGCGAACTTCGTCTTTGCCGCTTCGGACAAATCCTTGTCACACATCTGGTTGGAACCTTTCCCTATGAGTACTTTTTTAGAAACGCATCCTTCCTGGAACTACGCACCCGCCTCGTTACCCGAAGGTTTTCAGATTATAACAAAAAAACCGCGGCTTGTGAAGAGATTAGCCGCGGTTAATTTAAAGGACTGCGCCCTTAGGGGGGATTTCTACTCCCACTCGATGGTCGCCGGGGGCTTCGGGGTGATGTCCCAGACGACCCTGTTCGCGCCCTTGACCTTCGTCGCTATCTTCTCGGCGACCTTCGTCACGAACTTGAACGGAAGCTCGACGACGCCGGCCTTCACGAACTGCTTCGTGGAGATCGCGCGGATGCCGATCACGTATCCGAAGGTGCGAGCGCCGTTCTTGACGCCGACGGACTTCACGTCAGTCATGATCGCGAAGAACTGCTGCGCCCTGCGGTCGAGCTTCGCCTTGTGCATCTCGTCGCGGAAGATGAAGTCCGCCTGGCGGAGGATGTCGAGCTTCTCCTTCGTGAGCTCGCCTATGCAGCGGACGGCGAGTCCCGGACCGGGAAACGGCTGGCGCATGACCATCGCCTCGGGGATGCCGAGGAGCTTGCCGACCTTGCGGACCTCGTCCTTGTAGAGGTACTTGACGGGCTCGACGAGTCCCTTGAAGATGATGTCCTTCGGGAGTCCGCCGACGTTGTGATGGGCCTTGACGGCCTTGTGTCCGCCGACGCCGGACTCGATGATGTCCGGATAGATCGTGCCCTGGCCGAGGAACTCGATGTCGCCGAACTTCTTCTTGAGGTCGCGCGCGACGTCCGCGAAGAGCTTGATGAACTCCCCCCCGATGCACTTCCTCTTGAGCTCGGGATCCGTGATGCCCTTCGCCTTCCTGAGGAAGCGGGCCTCGGCGTCGATCTGGATGAGGTTGATGCCGAACCTGCCTTTGAAGACCTTCTTTACCTCCCTGGCCTCGTTGAGGCGCATGCAGCCGTGGTCGACGAAGACGCACGTGAGCTGCCTGCCGATCGCCTTGTGCAGCAGGACGGCGCAGACGGAGCTGTCCACGCCGCCGCTCATGGCGAGCAGGACGCGCCTGTCGCCCACCTGCCTGCGGATCGCCTCGATTTCGTTCTTGATGTAGGCCCTGGCGTTGAATGTCTTGCCGACCTTCGCCAGCCTTTCCTTTTCTGCCTGGTTCATTGGTTTCCTTTCTTTCGCGCTTGCGCGCGGTTCATTGTTGAAATTCGGCCCGGCACCAGATTCCGCTCGGACACGCGAGGGAGCGTCCCTCAAGCAGCATCTCGCCGGCGGACACCGACGCCGACGGGAAGAGCTGGGATATTATGTTCGTCGCGACGATCGGCGAGAGCCCCGGGGTGTGGGACGAGAAGAGGACGAAGAGCGGTTTCCCGGAGAGCAGATCCCTGACGAGTCCGAGCGTCTCGGAGAGGTTCCGCTCGATCTTGTACATCTCGCCTCCCGCCCCCCTTCCGAACGTCGGCGGATCCAGGACGATCGCGTCGTAGCGACGTCCGCGGCGCAACTCGCGCTTCATGAACTTGTGGGCGTCGTCGACGATCCAGCGTATCGGCGCCTCCGCGAGTCCGTTGAGCCTCGCATTCTCGCGCGCCCAGTCGACCATTCCGCGGGATGCGTCGAGATGGCACGCCTCCGCGCCGCCCAGGGCCGCCGCGATGGTGGAACCGCCGGAATATGCGAAAAGGTTCAGAAGCCTGGGCGGTGCGATGTTCGGGGAGGCTGTCGCGCGCGGAGACGGAGACGCCGGGCGAGGGAGGGATTCCGGATCGGGGTGCGTGGCGGAGCGGATCGTGTCGCGGATCCACTTCCACTGTGCGCGCTGCTCGGGGAATATTCCGAGGTGTCCGAAGTCCGTGCCGCCGAGCCGGAACCTCATGCCCGCGGTCTCGATCGTCCATTCCTTCGGGATGTTGCTCCTGCCGTGCCAGCGGTTGCCGTCCTCGCGGTCGAAGGACGCGTCCGCGCGGTCCCAGCGCTCGCGCGGCAGCGCGGGACGCCACATCGCCTGCGAGCAGGGACGCGCGAGGACGACGTCGCCGAAGCGCTCGAGCTTGCGTCCGTCGCCGGAATCGAGAAGCTCGTAGTCGTCCCTCATTTCTCCGAAGCCCCTTCCGCACGCGCGCGGCGCGCCTTCATCACGGCGTCGTAGTCGACCTTCACCGGAACGGACGGGAGGTATCCGCCGGACTCGACGGCGCGCTCGAGCTCCTCGACGCGGTCCGGATCGTACCACCAGTAGGTCAGCACGTCCGCCTCGTTGCCGATGCGGGAGAGGACCGTATCGGGCATACCGAACTTGTTCCAGTACAGAAGACGCGTCTGGTCGATGTTCCAGAGGAACGCGTAGGGACATTCCGCGGCGACGAGCGCGTCTATCCTGCGGTACGCTTCCGCGCGCTCGGCGACCGTCTCCATCGTCTTCTCCGCGGCGATGATGCCGTCCACCTCCGCGGACTTGAACCCGACGGTGTTGTTGCTCTGCCTGCGGTCCGCCTCAGCGGAGCTCCAGCTCGTCTCGGGATACGGAAAGAGCGCGGCGCCCCAGGACTGCCACGTCATGTCGAAGTTGAACGCGTCCATGTCCCTCATCCAGCTGGCGAAGTCCTTGCGGACGATGTTCATCCCGATTCCGAGCTGCGAGAGCTTCTCGTTGAAGATGGCGAGGAACCTGTCCTCGGTCTTTCCGCGGGAGAGGAAGGTGAACTCGAACGGCTTCCCGTCGCGCTCGAGCCGTCCGGTCTCCGGATTCTTCGCGAAGCCCGCCTCCTCGAGAAGCTTCTTCGCGCCATCGAAGTCCAGGAGGTACAGTTCGTTGGTGTTCGGATGGTCGGAATCGTAGAACGCGCCGTAGAACGACTTCTGCAGGAAGTACTCGCTGTACATCATCGTCGAGTTCATGAACTCGCGGTCGATCAGCTTCGCCATCGCCTTCCTCACGCGGATGTCGTCGAACGGAGGACGGCGCATGTTCATCGCGAAACCCTGGTAACCGACCGGATTGTGGTTCGTGACGCGGCGCTTCAGGATCCAGTTGTGCGAGAAGCGGCGGGAGTCCGTCTCCATCGCCATGATGCGCGCCGTGTAGACGGGATAGACGTCGATCTTGCGCTGCTTCAGGGCCGCGAATCCGTTCTCCTGGTCGATGTAGTAGCGCATCAGGATGCGGTCGAAGTTGCAGACGCCGCGGCAGGACGGGAGGTCCCTGCGCCACCATGTGTCGACGCGGACGTACTCGGTCTCGACCTGCTCCTCGGCGCGGGAGATGCGGTACGGTCCGCCGACGGGCGCGCCGACCAGGTCGAGCTTGTCGAAGTCCTTGCCCTCGAACGCGTGCTTCGGGAGGATCCAGAAGGTTCCGCAGTTCATGAGGTCCCTCCAGTCGCGCGAGAGCGACCCGTCCTGACGGCGCTTCTTCCTGAACCTGAGCTTCATGGGACGCGGGGAGTCGGCGTCCAGGACATCGGGACTCTCGAACTCGCCGAGAGTAACCTTCCAGGGTCCGGTGTCGTTCGCCTTGTCGACGACGGCGTCGAACGTCCACTTGACGTCGAGGGCCGAGACCGGCTCGCCGTCCGACCACGTCGCGCGCCCGTCGATCTCGAAGAGGAACTCCGACCCGTCGTCCGACGTCCCCCATCTCCTCGCGAGGCACGGGACGAACTCGAGCGTTTCGGAATCCGTCGCGATGAGCTGCGAGTACATCAGCGAGAACATCATTATCGTGTACGAGTTGTTGTCCACGTACGCGTTGAGGCTCTTCGGCGGATTCGCCCCGCAGAAGCGCAGTATGCCGCCCTTCTTCGCGAGCGGCGACGCCACGGGATCCGGCGTGTCCTGCCAGTCCGCCGACGGATGCCACGTGACCGCGGCTGCAAGAAGTGCCGCCGCGAGCGTCACAGGATTCCCTTCATGCGCTTGACCGCCTCGAGGACGTTTTCGCGGGAGTTGAAGGACGAGATGCGGATGTAGCCCTCGCCGGCCCTGCCGAACCCGGCGCCTGGCGTCGTCACGACGTTCGCCTCCTTGAGGAGCCTGTCGAAGAACTCCCAGCTGTCGCCCTTCACGTCCACCCAGAGGTACGGCGAGTCGCCGCCGCCCGTAACTGTGTATCCGAGGGCGGCCAGGGCCTCCTTCATGAGCCTGCCGTTCTCGAGGTAGAAGTCGATCGCGGCCTTCGTCTGCGCCCTGCCCTCGGGAGTGTAGATCGCCTCCGCTCCGCGCTGCGAGAGGTAGCTCGCGCCGTTGAACTTCGTCGTCTGGCGGCGGGTCCAAAGGGGCCTCAGCTCGACGGGGCTTCCGTCGGCCGCGTACGCGACGAGCCCTCTGGGCACCACGGTGTATCCGCAGCGGACTCCCGTGAACCCCGCGGTCTTCGAATAGCTTCTGAACTCGATGGCGCACTTTCTCGCGCCTTCGCATTCGTAGATCGAATGGGGAACGCCGGGAGTCCTTATGAACGCCTCGTACGCGGCGTCGAAGAGGATTAGCGCCTTCGAGCCGTTCGCCCAGTCGACCCATTCCTGGAGCTGCTCCTTCGTCGCGACCGCGCCCGTGGGATTGTTCGGATAGCAGAGGTAGACCACGTCGCAGCCCTCGGCCGCCTTCGGAGACGGGACGAATCCGTTCGACGCGTCGCACGTGAGGTACCTAAGCCCCTCGTAGCGTCCTCCGGCGTTCGCGCCGGTGCGCCCCGCCATCACGTTCGTGTCCACGTAGACGGGATAGACGGGATCTCCGACCGCGATCCTGACGTCGTTGCCGAACAGCTCCTGAATGTTCCCGCAGTCGCACTTCGCGCCGTCCGAGACGAATATCTCGTCCGCCGCGATGTCGATGCCGCGGTCGGCGAAGTCCGCCTTCGCGGCCGCCTCCCTGAGGAACGCGTAGCCCTGCTCGGGTCCGTAGCCATGGAAGGTCTCGCGCGCGGCCTCGTCGTCGACGGCGCGGTGCATCGCGGCGACGACCGCCGGCGCGAGAGGCTCCGTGACGTCGCCTATGCCGAGCCTTATGATCTTCGCGTCCGGATGCGCGGCGTGATGGTCGGCGACGCGGTGGGCGATTTCCGTGAAGAGGTAGCTCGCCTGGATCTTCGAGTAGTTCTCGTTTACGTGCAGCATTGCTTTTCGTGCCCTTTCGTGTGTGAAATCACCTTTCCCTCACCCGCGGAGTGAATCCGTCCATGGCCGCGAGCGAGATGAAGAAGAGCGTGAGGACGGCAGGACTCCTGAGCGGGCAGTCGGCCATCGAATGGATCAGCGTCGCGAACGCCGCCAGCAGTATGCAGAAGACCGGCGCCGGAAGGACGAACAGGGAAAGCGGCCTCGGCGGCTGGTCCTTGGGCTTCTGGAACCTGACGGAATTCAGGAGAGCCCTCCACACCCTGCCGAGCGGCCAGACGAGCATCACCACCATCGCGACGAGCAGGGCCACGCCAACGGCTCCGTGCTCGCACAGGAACTGTATGAGGTCGTTGTGGACGTTCGCGCCTCCGACCTTCTGGAGCTTGGCGTATTCGGCGTCGGTCATCTCCGGGATGCAGAGGTGCCTGTAGCCCCATCCGCCGCAGCCGAAGAGGGGATACTTCTTCCAGATGCCGGTCGCGACGCGCACGTGGTACTGGGCGTGGCCGGACATCCTGTCGAGCACGGAGAACGCGTCGATCGAATCGAGCTCCTTCTCGAGCCTCTTCGCGAAGTCCGGACCTTCGGCCGGCTGCGCGGACTGCGACTCGGCGGACGTCACCTCGCTCGACTTGGCGCGTGCGATGAGCTGCCTGACGTTGTCCGACATGAACAAGAAGAAGATGGTCGCTATCGCGAGCAGCGCGAAGATGTTCAGAACGGTGGTCCTGACTCGCTTGACGCGGCTGAGGCGCTTCAGGTGGCATGTCAGCGCGTGCATGTAGAAGAGAAGCGCCAGCGAGACGACGAGCAGTATCGAAGCCCGCGAAAGCGTTATCATCGTCGAGAAGAAGAAGAACACGGTCGGTATCGCGTAGAGATGCTTCGTCCAGAACATCCGGTGGTCGGCCTTCGCGGACGCGTCGCCGTCGCCCGCGGCCTGGCTGCTCTCCTCCATGCGCGCGTCGTCGACCCTTCGGCGCCAGAGCGCCACGGCGAGCGCGAAAAGCGTCGTGAAGTAGTCGCCCGCCATGTTCGGATATCCGAACGTCGAGAAGAAGTACGTGTTCGTCCCGTCGAAGTCCGCCCAGAGCGGACCCGGGGCTCCGACGGCGGACTCTATGAAACCGACGATGCTGAGGGCGAAGCCGTTCCAGACCACGAGCTCCAGGAGAATCCGCTTGCCGCGCTTGAGGAGCGAATGCTTCACCGCCACCATCGCGACCAGCGCGGACGCGAACCACATGAAGACCTCGAGATGGTCCATGCGGTCGACGCAGAACGGCAGATAGCGGATGGCGTCCTTCGCGCCGTCGAAGTTGAGCGCCGGATAGTCGCATACCGGGCAGAGGCCCTTGTTGCAGAACGGAACGACGAGCAGGAGGATGAACGCGAGCGCAACCCACACGAGAGGATCCTTCCTCATCGCGCGCCACACCCTGTCGCGCGCCATGTAGGTCGACTCTCCCATGTGGCGCTGCGGATAGCACACCATCACCTCGAGAAGGAGAACGAGAAGCCACGGCATCGCCGGCAGTATCGCCCAGGCGACGGTCCCGCCGAAGATCCACGCGAACGCGCAGGCCACCACCGCGACCTGGATCGCGACTATGTTGTCATAGAGAAACCACATGCTCCATCACCCTCCTTGCGGCGTCCGCCTCGGACACCTTGCCCATCGAGACGCCCTTCACGAACAGCACGAACTCGCCCGATCCGCCGCAGAGCGCGACGTCCGCGCCCTTCGCCTCGCCCGGACCGTTCACGACGCAGCCCATCACCGCGACGTGCGGCAGCCTTCTCGCGTCGCCTTTGGCACGCCTCTCGCGCTCGAGCGCCTCCATGGCGTCCTCGACCTCCTGCGCGACCCGGAAGAGTCCCACCTTCGTGCGTCCGCACGTGGGACACGACGTGATCGAGGGACCCTCGGGCTTCAGCCCGAGCGACCTCAGTATCTCGGTTCCGACCCTCACCTCGCGCTCCGGCTCCGCAGTGAGCGAGACGCGTATCGTGTCACCGATCCCCTCAGAGAGGAGAAGCCCGAGCGCGACCGAGTTCCTGACGGTCCCAGGAAGAAAAGTCCCCGCCTCGGTGACTCCAACGTGGAGCGGACAGTCGGTCTTTGCGGCGAGAAGGCGGTACGCGTCCAGAGTCGTCTTGACGTTCGATGCCTTCACCGATATGACGACATCCCCGAAATCCTCGTCCTCGAGGAGCTTGAGGTGCCCGAGGGCGGACCTCGTCAGCGCCTCCGCGACAGGCATCCCGCCCGTACGCACCGCGGCGTCGAGGTCCCTTTCGAGACTCCCGAGATTTACGCCGATCCTTATGGGAATCCTGCGAGCCTTCGCGGCCTTCGCGACCTCTCGGACGTGCTCGCGCGGACCGATGTTCCCGGGATTGAGCCTGAGAGCGTCCGTCCCGGCCTCGATCGCCGCGAGCGCGCAGCGCCAGTCGAAGTGGATGTCCGCGACGAGCGGAACCGGAGAAGTCCTCCTCGCCTCGCCAAGGACCTTCGCGGCCTCGAGGTCCGGAACAGTCAACCTGAAAATGTCGCATCCGAGGGAGGCGCAGCGCGCGATCTGGGCGGAAACGGCCTTGGCGTCGTGCGGATCGACGTTGCCCATCGTCTGCACGCTCACCGGCGCGCCGCCCCCGATCGGGACGTCCCCGACGAGAACCCTTCTCGTGACCCTTTTGTGAGAAATCGGCATTTCGGAATATTATATCATATCCGGCCCGCGCCTGTCGCGGGGTGCGGAGCGAGAAGCGGTCGGCTGCCGGCGACCGGCGGAATCCGGCGTTCGGAAGCCTGCGTCAGTCGATGGCGATCACAGCTCGATCGTGGCGACGACCGGGTAGTGGTCGGAGTGGTAGAGCTTCGTGCCGGGACGCGGCGTCGCGACCGTCTCGCAGTCGTATACGCGCACTCCGTCCGTCACGTAGATGTAGTCGATTCGGGGACCGTGGCAGTCCGCGCCGTTGCGAACGTCCATGTCTGCCTTCAGCGCGTCGGCGGCGGACACCTCGTCGTCGAGAAACCTCCAGGCGTTGAAGGTCCGCCACGGACCCTTCGGAACGGACTCGGAGGCGTAGAGCGCGTTGGCGAGCACCCTCGACACAGCCACTGCCGGCGGCTCGGTCTCGCGGCAGTTGTGGTCGCCGGTGAAGACGACCGGACACCCCTTGCCGAATTCCTTCATCCGATCGAGGACGAGCAGCATGCCCTTCTCGCGCGCAGGTTCAGAAACGTGGTCGGTGTGGGTGTTGGCGAAGCAGAAGGTCTTGCCGGTCCTCCTGTCGCGGAGGACGAGATAGGAGCAGACCCGCGGACACGCCGCGCCCCAGCCCTTGACGCCCGGAACGTCCGGAGTCTCGGAGAGCCAGAAGGTTCCGTCCTTGAGCGCCTCGAAGCGGTCCTTGCGGTAGCAGACGGGGGACGCTTCGCCGCTCTTGCGGTCCTTGTCGCGATGCTCGCCGACGTACTCGTACCCGGGCATCTTCTCGCGCAGGAACTGCGCCTGCTCCGGACAGACCTCCTGGAGCCCGAACACGTCGAGATCGAGACTCAGCAGATGGGCCACGAGATCGTCCTTGCGCAGATCCCATGCGTTGTCCGTGTTCCGGTCCGCGTACGAAGTGCGGATGTTGTACGTCCCCACGCGGATCGCACTGCCGGACGGACGCGACGCTGCACCCCGGGGTCCGAAGCTCGTGCAGGCCGCGACGAAGGCTGGAAGGAAGGCGGCAAGAATCGTTTTCTTCATATATGGCGGTGCGGACATTTTATTGTTGAACGGACGACGCGGGCTCGAGCATGAACTCGCGGAAGGAGTCGATCTCCTCCTTCGTGAAGCCTAGGTCAACGACGTATTTCTCCACGCTCTCGTTGATCGTCTCGGCCGGATACTTCTTGCGGAATCCCGAAACGAGATGGTCGTAGTTTTTCTCATGGTTGAAGCTCGAGCTCCTGTTCCAGAAGCCAGTCGTCTCCCAGTCGAGGCTGAGCTCCTCTTCGGAGACTCCGAGCAGCGCGTTCAGGATGAACGCGACGGCGCCGGTGCGGTCCTGTCCCGCGATGCAGTGGAAGTCGATCGGATAGTTGTTCTTGTCGAGGAACACCCTGAAGACGTTCCTGAACGCATCCCTGCCCTTGCTGGACTGCATGCCGCCGTATGCCGAGGAGGAGTAGTGGAACCACGTCACGGCCGGTCCGAGCGGAGACCCCGTCATGCCGTAGCACTCGCCGTCGGACCTCAGGTCGATGTCGCTCTTGATTCCGAACCTCGAGCATATGTACTCGCCCCTCTCGCCCTCGACGCGCGACCTGCCGGCCTTCCTGCCTTTCTTGACCTTCGCCTCGCCGCCCTTCTTTATGAGCTCCCTGGCGCGGTGGATGCGGCTCGAGAGGAACTTCGCCGGCGGATCGTTCGGGTGCCACGAAGTCCAGTCGACGTATTCCCCGTCCCTGCGGTCGAACGTCGCCGGCTCCTTCTGCCACGCCTCGAGCCGGGCAAGGCGCGCGCGCGCCTCCTCGACACTCTTGCCGAGCTCCTCCGTCCGTCCCATCCTCTCGAGCTCCTCGCGCGTGTAGTACGTGTCGGACGCGTTGCTGTTCAGTCCCGCGGAACGGAACACGAGTCCCTGCCTGACGCGCCGTCCGCCGAGCCCGATCCGTCCGCCGAGGTCGCGCACGTTCGGGACGCCCGGGTACCTCACGAGCCTCGGGGCCTTGTCCTCGGTGCGGAACGTCCGCTTCGCCGCATCGTCTCCGGACGCGACGCTCCACTCGTAGCCGGACGCTATCTCGAGGTTGTCGACATACGCCTCGCCGCCCTTCACCTTTTCGTCGAAGACCGTCCTGCCGCTCTTCTTCTCGACGACCTTCACCGAATACTCGACGCCGTCCTCGGACTTCCACGCGAGACGCACGGTCTTGGGCCAGTACGCCTCGCGTTTCACTCCGCCGACGGTCTCGGCGGGGAGTCCCATCTCATTGCGGCGATAGCTCGCGTTCGCGAACTTCCCGCGGCGCTCGTCGCGCGGCATCGCGAGGTACGCCTTCTGCGGATCCGTGAGCGTCGGAACGACCGCGCCGTCCGAGGGTTCGAGGAGTTCGACAGGCGCGGCGAAAAGCGCACCTGCCGCGGTGCATGCGCACGCCAAGGCAAGGATTGTGTTCTTCATGTGATGCATTGTATCAAAATCGGGAAACTGCCGGCCCTTACCTTCTCCCCACCGACTCGAGCCACTTGAGGAGCGGACGCGGATTGTCCGTCTGGATGACCGTCGCTCCCTTGTCGAGCGCCCAGCCCCAGCCGTCCTTCGCGGGATCGCCCTTTACGGACGCGTTGTCGTCGTGTCCGGCGCAGAGGCTGCCCCACATGGTGTTGATCCACAGGCGCGGTTTCGAAGCGAGCTTCGCGGGATTCCCCTCGTCAGGCAGGTCCTTCTTCGCAACGATCTCGTAGACCTTGACGCAG
>JAFONM010000049.1 GCA_017418445.1 Kiritimatiellia bacterium | reverse complement strand
GACCGACAGCCGAGGAAAGACCACCTACCGAGACGCCTCCGGTCGCGTGCAGGGTACGGTCGCTACCGACTCCAGCGGCAGGACGACATATCGCGACGGCATGGGCAGGATTCAGGGTTCGCAGACGACCGACCGCAGCGGGAAGACAACGTATCGCGACGCGCTCGGTCGCGTGCAGGGCACGCAGACGACCGACAGCCGAGGAAAGACCACCTACCGCGACGCTTCCGGGCGTGTGCAGGGTACAGTCGCTACAGACTCCAGCGGCAGGACGACATATCGCGACGGCATGGGCAGGATTCAGAGTACGCAGACGACCGATCGCAGCGGGAAGACCACCTGCCGAGATGCACAAGGCCGGGTCATCTGGACAAAAACGGTAAAGTGATTCCCGCGGACGAATTCCGGTAAATTCGCCATTGACGAGCGGCGGGAATATTTGATAGAATTTTGCTGTCTCGTCTGCGGGGGCGCGTGTCCTCGGGGCGGGACATCAGGTACAGTAAGGAAAGAAAAAGATGGAAATCTATGTTGGTAACCTCGCGTACGCGACCACCGACGATGGACTCAAGGCGGCGTTCGCACCATACGGCGAAGTTACCGCTGTTCGTGTCGTGACCGATCGAATGACCGGTCGCAGCAAGGGATTCGGCTTCGTCACGATGCCCGACGCCGCGCAGGCGCAGGCCGCGATCGATGCCCTCAACGGACACGAACTCGACGGACGCACGGTTCGCGTGAACGAGTCGCAGCCCAGGCCCCGCGAGGAGCGTCGCGGCGGATTCGGCGGAGGCCGCGGCGGATACGGCGACCGCGGTCCCCGGCGCGAGACCCGCTGGTAATCGGCGCCACCGGTCCTCTGGACCCAATCGGCGCACTGTCGCCTGATGTGAAACGGAGCGCGGTCCGCAAGGCCGCGCCCCTGTTTTTGCTATCACGCGACTCCGGAATTTATGATATAATACAAAACATGTCATTGAGAAACAAGCTGCTGCCGGCGGCGATGATGGCTGCGTCCGTCGCCTATGCCGCCGCGCCGATCGACGCGCGGTATGCGACCGACGCCTACCCGGGCTTCGACAGGGAGGAGGACATAATAGAGGGCGAGATGAAGGAGCCCGGGTTCTTCTCCTGGTGGTCTGGGCCCAAGATGGACACCCCCGAGAAGCAGCTCGCCTACGCGAAACAGTGCGAGGCCGAGGAGGACTACGGCGATGCGCGCGACGCGTACGACGCGCTCGTCGCGGAGTGGCCGTCCTCCGAGGAGGCCCCGAAGGCCCAGGAGGCGCTGGCCGACCTTCTCTTCGTGAAGGAGATGGACTACATCGACGCCTTCAAGGAGTACAAGTACCTCGTCGACTTCTATCCGTCGCGCTGCAACTACGATGCCGTCGTGAAGCGGATGTACGATACGGCGAAGCTCATGCGCCGCGACGGGAAGAAGATCGTTTTCTTCCGTTTCTCGAACACTACGGACGTCCGTCGCGCGTTCGAGTCCGTCGTCCTGCGCGCCCCCGGCGCGGACTTCGCCCCCGCGGCGATGCTCGAGGTCGCGGAACTGCGCGAGGAGGAGGGGCTGCCCGAGAACGCCATCCGGATATACGAGACGATAAGGAACATCCATGCCGGTACCGTCGAGGCCAAGACGGCGTTGCAGCGCGAGGCCGACGTGCGCATGAAGGTACTGAGGGACCACGGGTACAACCGTTCCCGCTGCATCGACACGATAGGATTCCTCAAGATGGCGCTCCAGTCGAATCCCGATCCCGCCTTCAGGTCCGACCTGGAGAGGTATCTCAACGAATCCGTCGCCCTTGTCGAGGACGAGGCTTTCGCCGCGGCGAAGTTCTACGACTCCAGGACGCGCACCAAGCGGAGCGCCATATCGGCGTACGAGAGGTTTCTGAGCGAATATCCGGCGAGCGTCCATGCGGACGAGGCGCGCGCACGCCTGGTCGAACTCAAGTCCGGAACGGCAAGCGAGGAGGACAAGTGACCATGTCGGCAGCATATCGTTTTTGTTCGGTCGCGATGGCGATCGCCCTCGCGGGATGCGCTTATTCGTGGAGGCCGTCGGTTCCCGCCGACATGCGGACGGTCGCCGTCCCGACTTTCCGCAACTCCACCGACGTCACGGAGCTCGGCGCGGCGGTGACGCGCCAGGTTCTCCGGGAATTCCAGCGCGAGGGGACGTTCAGGATAGTGCGGCTCGACGACGCGGCGCTCGAGGTGCAGGGCGAGATGAAGTCCGCCAAGTCCGATTCCGTCGCATACCAGCGCAGCACCGGCGCGCGGACGCGCGAGCACCGGTTTGTCGCGAAGGCGGTCGTCTCCTTCATAGACAGGAAGTCCGGCAGGGTGCTTGTGGACAACAGGACCTACACGGCCGAGACGACGTTCCTCGCGAACGACGACGTCCTCACGGGCGAGCGTGACGCGTCGGGGCGCCTTGCGGAGGAGATAGCGCGGCAGGTCGTGGACGACGCGCTCGCGCTGAAGTGGGAATGACACCATCGAAGGAACGGGAGATGACGATGAACGAAGTACATGCCGTAATAGAACTCAGGATAACGCCGCAGCGCGACTGCGGATTCGGCAAGATCGCCGAGAGGATCTCCCGCTACGAGCAGGTGGACGCCTGCTTCCTCATGTCGGGGGGGTACGATCTGCTCGTGTTCGTGAAGGGCGACAGCCTGCAGGACGTGGCGCAGTTCGTCGCGCAGGACCTTTCGACGATCGACGGGGTTCTCTCGACCGCTACGCACTTCATGCTCAAGGCGTACAAGGCGCAGGGCGTCGGGTCCCACCTCGGCGACGATCCGCGTCTCGCGGTTACGCCTTGAGGGTGAGAACGGAACCAACTTAGACGGAGGAGGCAAATGGCCGTAGACCTTGCACAGAAAGCGCAGAATTTCACGAACCGCGGACGTCAGGCATTGGAGTCGGGAAGGTACGAGCTCGCAGTCGACATGCTTATGGAGGCGATTTCGGCGGCTCCGGACGTGCTCGAGACGCGGAAGCTCCTCCGTGCCGCGCAGATAGCGAACTTCCGCAAGAACGGCAAGGTGGGCTTCGGGGCGAAGCTAGGCTACATGGTGGACCGCAAGAAGATCTCGGCCCTCATCAGGAAGGGCGAGTTCGCCGAGGCCATGCAGGAGTCCGAGAAGCTCCTCTCGAAGAATCCGCTCGACCCCGACAACATCGAGGCGGCCGTCAAGGCCGCGGAGGCCGCCGGCAAGACCGACCACGCCGCGATAACAATCGAGGCCGCGTACGAGTGTTCGAACAAGGATCCCGCTCTCCTCGAGCGGGTCGCCACCTACTATCAGATGGCGAAGAACTGGGACAAGGCGCGCGACGCCTACAGGAAGCTTTCCGAGATAAAGCCCGGCGACCAGCGAGTGCAGCAGCTCCTCAAGAACACCGAGGCGCAGGCGACGATGAACGCCGGATGGGAACAGACAGCCGGCAAGAAGGGCGGGTTCCAGAACCTCATCGCCAACAAGGAGCAGGCGAAGAAGCTCGACCAGGCGAACAAGGCGGTCATCACGGGCGACGACGCCGAATCCCTCATCCGGGAGAAGATCGCCCAGATAGCGAAGGAGCCGAAGAACATGAACTTCCGTCGGGCCCTCGCCCGCCTCTACGTCCAGTCCAAGCGCTACGAGGAGGCTATCGAGTGCCTGCAGCAGGCGATCGAGGTTGCGGGATCGATGGATCCCGAGCTCGACCGCATGCTCTCCCAGACGACGGTCCAGTACTACGACCAGCAGATAGAGGCGCTGAGAGCGAACGGGCAGACCGAGGACGCGGACGCCATGGAGCAGGACAGGAACCAGTTCGTGTTCGACGACCTCTTCGCCCGCGTCGAGCGCTATCCGAACGACCTGCATCTCAGGTACGAACTGGGCGTCAAGTGCTTCGAGTACGGCTATGTGGACGAGGCGCTCACCCATCTGCAGCTCGCCCAGAAGAGTCCCAAGGACCGCCTGTGGGCCCTCTACTACCTGGCGCTCTGCTTCCTCGGCAAGGGACAGACCGACATGGCCGTGATGCAGCTCGAGACCGCGCGCGATGCGATTCCCACGATGGACGAACTGAAGAAGAAGGTCGTCTACCAGCTGGGACTCTGCGCAGAGCAGGCCGGAGACATCGAAAAGGCGTACCAGTACTACAAGGACATCTACGCGACCGACGTCGGCTTCGAGGATCTTTCCGAGAGGATGCTGTCCCTTGCGCAGCAGCTCAAGGCGCAGAAGGGCTGAGGGGGGGATTCCGGATTCGACGCCCATGCAGCGGATTTTCCGTTCGCGTCGCGAATGGCAGCCCCAAGGAGAGTCGAACTCCTCTACCAAGCATGAAAAGCTCGTGTCCTAGCCGATAGACGATGGGGCCGTGTAAAACGGTGCGTAGTATACCATAATGGCGGACCCGAAATCAAGGGCGATGACTGAAAAAGAGGCATATGTCGCGTTCAACCTCACGGATCGCGTGGGATCGGTGAAGGTCGGCGAGCTGGCTCTCCGCTACGGATCCGTCGCGGACGCATGGGACGCCTATCCGGCGAAGACGGCCCGCTCCGGCGGCGAAGTCGACTGGAAGGGCGAGTTCGCGAAGGCGAAGAGATTCGGAGTGGAGATGATCACCCCCGTCGACGAGGCGTATCCGAAGCTTCTCCTCGACGTCCCGGGGCGTCCCCTCGTCCTGTACGTGAAGGGCGACGTGTCCGCGCTCTCCAAGCCTTCGATAGCCATCGTCGGAACGCGCAGGCTTACCCAGTACGGCGCAGACCAGGCGTACAAGATCGCCCACGACCTTGCGGAGGCCGGATGGTCGGTCGTGTCCGGACTCGCCGTCGGCACCGATGCCGAGGCGCACCGCGGCGCGCTCGCCGCGGGCGGGACGACGGTCGGGGTGATAGGCTCCGGGCTCGACATGTTCTATCCCGAGGAGAACCGCTCCCTGGCGCGGGAGATGGTGAAGTGCGGAGGCGCCGTCGTAAGCGAGTTTCCGTTCGGACGTCCGCCAGACACGCAGACCTTCCCGCAGAGGAACCACGTCGTGGCCGCGCTCTCGAGCGGAGTCGTCGCGGTGGAGAGTCCGGTCAGGAGCGGAACCCTCATCACCACGTCCATAGCCGCCGACCTCGGCCGCACCGTCATGGCGGTTCCGGGAAGGGTGGACAGCTCCGCATCGGCGGGCTGCCTGCGTCTCATCCGCGAAGGCGCCAGGCTCGTCAGGAACGCGAAGGACGTCGCGGAGGAGATGAGCGAACTCTTCCCGAAGCAGGCGAAGGCCGTCGGGAAGTCCGCTTCCCCGAAGAATGCCCGTCCCGACGCGCCGCCGTTCAGCATCGACGAGGCGCTCGTCATGAAGCACGTTACCCCCGAAGGGACGAGCGTCGACTCGATAATCGAGAAGACCGGACTCCCTGTCGCGAAAGTCAACGCGATATGCATGACGCTTCGCGTGAAGGGACGGATTCGTTTCTTTCCCGGCAATCGCGTCGCCACCCCGCGCGACGCATGATTTTGGTATAATATCCAGACCATGAGGACACTAGGCGAACCGATATTTTCAAAGGACGCGGACGGGAAGCTCCTGAGCCGCATAGGAACTATTTTCTTCAAGACTCCGGGACTCGTCACGCAGCGCGGAGTCCATGCCATGCAGCGCATGATGTGGATCGACGAGGTGAATTCCATGCGCGCGGCGGAGGGCAGACCGCCGATGACCGAGGAGGAGGAGGACGAGGAGCTTGCGGAGAGCGTGGATCTCATATTCACCGAGGACTACGTGCTGATACGACCCGATCCGAACCACATGGACCTCGCGATGCGGGCGGACGAGGAGCTCCAGAAGATCGTCTCCAAGCGCAGGATACGCTTCCTTAACACCCACGCGGCAAAGGTCCGCAACGTCCTCCGGGCACGCGGCGAGAACTGGCGCATGGCCCGCAAGCCGATCTCCCAGCAGGACATGATAGAGCTCATCGAGCGCTCCAGGGTCTCGCTGAGCGGATCCCCCATCTACTACTACAACTCCGCGACCGGAACGCGCTACGTGACCGTGGCCGGTTCCGAGTGTCTCGCAGACCTGCCTGTCGATTCCCTGCGTGCGCAGATGAAGGAGGCGCAGGCGATGCTCACCCGCCGCAACAGGCTCGGACACGTCGAGCTGGACCTCTTCCCGCTCTCGACCCCCATCGACATCAAGAACAAGTTCAAGTCGCTCGACATAGACAGTCTCGACGAGAAGACGGTCAGGGAGAAGGTCCGCGAGTTCGACGCCGAGTGGCGCATGTCGATCCCGCCCGAACTCCGCGAGGAGTCCGTGGACAACTTCGCCTGGCGCAACGCGATGTGCGAGACGATCACGACGGAGCCAAACGAGACTGCGGCTGACGAGAGCGACCTCATCCAGGGGATAAGTCCCGAGTTCTTTCGCCAGATCGAGTGGCTCCCGGGCCTCCGCATAGACGACGGAGAGATAATCTTCGATCCGCTCTGGGACGAGTACAACCGCACCCGCGACCCCGAACTCGCCGAGATCTGCGACATGCGCGTCAAGAACATCCTGTTCAACGCCATGCGCCTCTACGGCGAATTCGAGTACATCAACGTCGGGCGCATCGCGAAGTCCCTCGCGCGCCGTCCCATCGCCGGCGCCCGCCGCGGCAACGTCTACATCCTCCAGTTCAAGGGCAAAGGCGTCCAGGACCCGGCCGTCTCCATCCTCCGCTTCCAGAAATGGGGTGTCGCGGAGCATCTTGACAACGGCAAGGACCTGCTCACCGCGATGTACGAGTCCGGCGAGTACACGGACTACATACTCGACCGCCGCCTCATGTGCCGCCAGCTGGGGATGAACCTCCCTCCGTACGTCGGCGTCGGACACTTCCGCGAAATGTACGACGGAAAGAACCAGTATCGCGGAACGTCCATCAGGACGACATACTCGATGCGTCCGTACATCCCCGGCACGGCGTCGGACAAGATTCCGCCTGCACGATTCCGCAATCCCGCCTTCGCGCTCTCGTTTGCGCGACTTATGGGCGAGGCGGCCGCCGTCGACCTCATAGTCGGGCGCCGCTCTTCCGAGACCAAGGAGAACCTCTTCGACGGCAACTACGAGGTCGTGCAGGCCGATGCCGCGGGACTCCCCGCGCGCGTCGTCGTCACCGACCACGCGGGAAGCTTCGTCAACTACCTCCATACGCTCGAGGAGTCCGTCCCTCCGTATGCGAACGCGGTCCGTCGCCGCAGGGAGTTCGTCACGGACTTCAATGGCTTTGCGGACGCGTACGTCAACGCTTTCGAGGCGAAGCTCGTCGCCGTGCAGGAGCACTACCGCGGACGTCGCCGCGCGTTCGACGAACTGTTCGTGCACCGTCCGTATGATGTCGCCGGCTCGGGCGCGTACCGCTGGGCGAAGGTTCTCGAGCGCCTGGACCACTGCGATCCGCATGCCGTAGCCAAGCGCCTGCGCGAGGCGATCGAGGCCTGATGCTGCGCTACGTCGCGAAAAGGATCCTCGAGGTCATCCCGACGACGCTCGGGATCCTTCTCCTGACGTTTGTCCTCTTCAACGTAGTCTCCGGCGGATCACCCGCTCTCACGATACTGGGCAAGGGAGCGGACGAGCAGTCCATCGCCGCGTTCAACCGCCGGTACGGATACGACAAGCCGCTGCTGATCGGCGACGAACACTTCTTCGACAGCCAGTTCTTCCGCTTCATCGGAGACTTCGCGACGGGGAACCTCGGCTGGTCGACGAAGCTCGACGAACCCGTTGCAGACGTCCTCGCCCGCGGCGTGGGGCCTTCGCTCTCCCTCACGGTCCCGATTCTCGGCCTCGGAGTCGTGTTTGCGCTCTTTCTCGCGCTTCTCTCGGCCGCATACAGGGGGCGGGTGCCGGACAAGGTGATACTCTTCATGTCCGCCGCGCTCATGAGCGTCAACTACGTCGTGTGGGTGCTCCTGGGACAGTTCCTGCTCGCGTTCAAGGCGGGATGGTTCCCCATATGGGGCTACGAGGGATGGGTGTACCTCGTACTGCCGGTCGCGATAGGAATCCTCAGTTCGCTCGGCACGGACGTCAGGTTCTTCCGCGCCGCCATCCTTGACGAGGTCTACAAGCCGTATGTCGTGACCGCCCGCGCCAAGGGACTCTCCCGCGCGGCGATAATGACGCGGCACGTTCTGAGAAACGCGCTCATACCTATCGTCACCTACGTGTCGCTTTCGATACCGTATCTCTTCACGGGGTCGCTCCTTCTCGAGAGTTTCTTCGGGATTCCCGGACTCGGATCGATATCGATCAACGCGATACAGTCCGCCGACCTCGCCGTCGTGCGCGCGGTCGTCGTCCTCGGCGCGCTCGTCTACCAGTTCGTGAACCTCGTGACCGATCTGCTCTACGCGTTCCTGGACCCGCGCGTCGCGCTATAGCCTCCTCCGCCGCAGAACGGCGGCGAGTTTTGTCGCTCCGTCATCTCTGCGATTTGGTATAATATGACGCCGGTGAAAAGAAAGGAAGGCTCAACATGATGACGAGACAGGAGGAGCGGGACGAATTCTGGATGCTCACGCAGGGCATACTGCAGGACTCGCGCATCGACACGAACGAAGCCAAGGTCATAAAGCGCTGGCTCGAGGAGCACAGGCGCGGCCCCGAGTTCGACCGCACCATCGCGAAGCTCGACAGGTTTCTCGCCGACAGATTCATCGACAGGTTCGAATCGAAGGACATCATCGAGTCGATCGGCATGGTTCTTCGCATACTGCGCACGACTGAAGGGCAGTGAGCGGACGCCAGAGTTTCGGAGTCGGCAAGTTCAAGGGCCTGCTGCTCGTAGGCTGCTTTTCGCTCCTGGTGGAGTTTCTCCTGGACTTCGCCTCGAGCGTGATCGCCGGAAACCTCCTCGGAGCGGAGGGGCTCTCAGGCGTCAACATGGTTCAGCCGATATGCAGCGTCATCACCTTCATGGCCGGGATGATCGGCACCGGCATGGGCGTGAACTACGCCCTGGCCATCGGACGCTGCGACAAGGAGGCGGCGCACGGGATATTTTCGCAGGGGTTGTGGACGGCGCTCATCTGCGGATCTCTGATGGCGCTCGCCGGCTGGCTGTTCCGCGGTGCATACATCGATTTCCTCGGCGCCTCCGACGGTGCCGCAAAGTGCGCGGACGCATACCTGACGATCTACCTCGGGGATGCGGTGCTGGAACCGCTGCAGCTTCTTTTCCTGAACTGCTGCTACGTTGACGGCGACAAGAAGCTGTGCGTGACGTCCTACGTCGTCGACCTCGTCGTCAAGGTCCCGGTCGCCATCGCCGGCATAGAACTGGCCGGTCTGGGCGCCGGCGGATGCGCGCTCGGATCATTGGCCGGCAGCGGGGCCGCGGTTGCGATTTTGTCCCTCCACTTCCTCAGGAAGACAAATTCGTTCCGCCTTCTCAGGCGCTTCAGGTTCGCCGACACTGTCTCCATCTTCAAGTCGGCATGCGGCGACTCGAGCACTTTCCTCTGCTCGGCCGTCGTGACGTTCCTGGTCACCAAGCTCACCCTGGCCGTGGAGGGGCCCGAAATGATGCCCGTCGTGTCGCTGGTGATAATGACTTACCTCCTGACGGAGCTGTTCGACGGGCTCGGCGTCGCGCTGCAGCCCATAGCGTCGGTCTACTTCGGCGAGGACAATACGGTCGCCGCGAAGCGAGTGGTCCGATCGGCGCTCTCCATAGCCGCAGTCGTGGGTTCAGTGATCATGCTGGCGCTCCTCGTGTATCCGGACGTCCTCCTCAAGGTGGTGGGCATGGACGATCAGTCGCTGGTCGGGCCGGCGCGCGCCGCCGTCCGCTTCGCCGCGGTATGCATGCTCCCGCTCGCTTTCGGAAGCGTGTTCAACTCGTTCTTCGTAGTCATCGGACGGGAGGGCCTCGCGGTGCTGATCACAGTCTCTACATGGATGGTCGCTCCGTCGGCGGCCATGTTCGCGCTCGCCCCCTTGGGTCCGTACGGCGTATGGGCCGGGTTCGGATTCGGCATGGCGCTCGGGCTCGTCGCTTTCTGGTCGGTGCTGATCGCGAAGAAGGGCGTGTCGTCGTTCCCGTATCTGATCGGCGCGGAACGCGACGCGCGGATATACATGTTCGACCTGGAGCTGGACGATGCGCGCATCGCCGAAGTGGCGCGCGCGGTGTCGGACCGGTTAAGGGAGTCGGGCGCTTCCGATTCGGTCCGCATGCGCGCCTCGCTTATGACCGAGGAGGTGCTGATGGTCGTCAAGGATCACAACGCGCCGAAGCGCGTCCTGGGCGAAGTGACCCTAGACCTCAACGATGGAGTGTCGCTGACAATCCGCGACGACGGCGTCGTCTTCGACATCACCGATGCAGATCAGCAGATTTCGTCCCTGAGGACTTTCCTTGTCGCTTCCGTAATGGAGCGGCAGAAGTACCGCATGAATCTCCTCACGACGGGTTTCAACCGCAACGTATTCAAGTTCCGGTGAATCTGGCCGTGAAGCGGCTATTCGACCGAGTATGTCGTTTCGGCGGATGCTCCCGATGCGGTAGAGCAGGATAATTTGTGCTCCCCGGGAGTCAGGCCGCAGACGTATGGCGCGCTGCCCGTCGTTTCTCCCGCCGGGGCGCCGTCCATGAACCACCAGAGTTTCTCGCCTTCGCCGATGCCAGCGACCTTCGCGACAAGGCGCTGCGACGGACCGCCGTCCACCAGCCTGAAAACGGAGCCTGGATCGGGGGAGAGTATGGCAAGCCTCGGCCCTGACGAGTCGACGACTTCGGTACGCTTCGACGCTGCAGGGGAGTTCGCCTTCGGCCTGGGGAACCAGGGGGCGGCGTCTACGTTCGGATATAGCGCGCGAGCGATCTTCCATGCCAGCGGCGCCGCGGCCTTCGCGCCGACTATGGATTCGTCCCCAAAGCCTTCCAGGTGCCCGCACCAGACTCCGATGACGAATTCCGGATTCCACGCGATCGTCCACGCATCTCGATAGGCGCTGGAGGTCCCCGTCTTCCATGCGAAGCGAGGCAGCGGCACGTCCGCTATGTGTCCGAGAGCGGCCTGGCTTCGCTCCTCGCCCGAAAGCATGTCCGAGACGACGAGGGACTCCTCGGATCCGGACGCGGCAAGTTCGCGATACGCCGCGACAAGTTCCGCGAGCGTGACGTCCGCGCTGCCGATCGCGAGCCCGAGCCCGTGCGTCCTGTCTCCCTTGGGCTGCGGAACGCGGAATCCGAGTCCGCGCAGGTGGACGGTGAACGTCTCGACGCCGACCTTGTCGAGGAGACGGACGAACGGGACGTTCAGGGAGAGTATGAGCGCGTCGCGCAGCGGGACCTCGCCGCGGAACTTTCCGTCGAAGTTCTGCGGATTGTACCCCTTCGCCGCAAACGGCGCGTCGAGGAGGATGGAGTCCGGGGAGACGATTCCCATGGAGAGCGCCTTGGCGACGAGGAAGGGCTTCAGCGTCGACCCCGCCGGACGCGGAGCAACGGCCGTGTTGACCTGTCCGTTCGTCGGGTTGAAGTAGTCGCCGCTCACGGCGAGCGCGACGACTTCGCCGGTCCGCACCTTCATGACGACCGCCGCCGAGGAGCAGTCCGTCCTTTCGGAGACCGCGGTTTCGCAGATGCTCTGCACGTCCGCGTCCAGCGGAGTGGTGAAGTCGCCTGAGACGCGCTGCGCCGCACGGTCGCGCATCAGCACCTCGTTCATGTACCAGTCGCAGTAGTGCGGGGCGAGGAAGGGGCGCCTGGAGCGCTTCACCTCCGGTATTACGCTCTTCGCCGCCTCGACCTGCTCCTCCGTTGCGTATCCGCATTCGACCATCCGGGAGAGGACGTAGTCGCGCCGCACCATCGCCTTGTCAAGGTGCCGGTCCGGACGGAAGCGCGATGGCGCCTGCACCATGCCCGCGAGAAGCGCCGCCTCGCCGAGTCCCAGCTCCTTCGCGCCCTTGCCGAACCAGCCCTGCGCGGCGGATTCGATTCCGACTAGGTTCGAGCCGAAGGGCGCCCGGTTGAGGTACTGCGACAGTATCCAGACCTTGTCCTTTTCGCGCTCCATCTTGAGGGCGCGGACCATCTCGACCCATTTCTGGGAGTACGACTTCCCGTGGGGTTCGATGAGCCTCACAGCCTGCATGGTTATGGTCGACGCGCCGGAGATGCGACGGCGGTTGACGATGTTCTGGAGAAAGGCGCGGGCGACGGAAAGCGGTCGCACGCCGTGATGGGTCCAGAAGGTTCCGTCTTCGGACGCGACGAGCGCCTTGACGATCCAGTCGTCCCCGGACGCGACGTACCACGGGCGGCAGTCGACGTCCCCGGGTCCGAGCGAGACCCGGAGGACGTTGCCCGCATTGTCGCGGAGGATGGTCCCGCCGGCGTAGTCGGCGGCGGCCCTGTCGGTCCAGTCAATCGCGAACCACGATGCGAGCGCCGCGAGCACGGGCGCGGAGACCGGGATGATACATCCCCTCCACAGCCACGCCCGGAAGCGCGAACTCGCCCGGCGAGACGATTCGGACCGGATAGGTGAATTCGACTTCATCGTCCTTCCTCATGTGAAACTTCGTCGAGAACACGAGCATGCGGTCGTCGCGCGCATCGCTCCTGAGCATCCATCCGGGCATGCCCCATCCAGGCATGCCGGAGCGGGAGGGAGCTCTGACAGGTTCGAATGCGCCGGGCAGGAGGTCCTCTATGACCAGGTCGGCGTAGTCCCGCTCAATTGCCGATTTCAGCGTGAGCTTGACATGGACTATGTCCGCCGCCCTGGCGTTTGCGAGGTCGTACGGCGATCCGTCCGCTGCGAAGTATTCGCGCCGTATGGAGAGGTCCGTCGACTCGTCCCTGTCTTCCTCCGCGGAGGGAAGGTCGAGCCGTTTCCATGAGACGAATGCCGGGACGCTCCCGACGTTCCGGATGACGCCGTCCTTCGTCTCCGTCTTCGGACTGCCTTCCTTCGGCGGATGCGCTCCGTACCACGCGCCAAGCGCGAGAAGCGCGTGCGCGTTCTCGGACGTTGTGCCCCAGGAGAAGCGCGTCTTGTCGCGGCTTTCGAGGAGATATGTGACCAGAGCCGGCGCCCGCTTGTCGTCGTGGTCGAGTTCCGTGAGCGCGAGGAGCAGGAACGCGGCTTCCTTCACATTTTCCGGCGTGCATGCGTTCTTCAGGAGTTCCTCCGCGCGCTTTCCGTCGTGGATGCGGACGAAGGCTCGCGCGAGGCGGGCGCGGGAGAGGAGGTCGAGGTTCTCGCGGTCGTCGTAGAGCCGGAACATCCTGTCGCGCTCCGGATCGCCGGCAATCGCAAGCGTGTGGCAGGCGTAGGCGGAAATCGAGTTCGTCGACGAAAGGGACCATCGCTTCAGGAATCGCCTGACGCGGTTGTCGAGAGGGAAGAGAGTTCGTCCGGCCGAGTCCCTTGCGAGCGAAGCCTCGGCGAGGAAGTGCGCGGCATAGAGCGAGACCTCGCGGTCCCACGGAGCGTAGCTGGCGTCCGGCCACATCGTAAAGTCGTTCTGGCGGATCATCGACGTGACGCGCGCGACGCCTGAGGCGATGACGGACGCGAGCCTGTCGGCGGGGACCTGGCACGCCGACGAGTCGGGGCGGAGATGAAGGAGCGGGAATATCCTGGATGATGTCTGTTCGAGGCATCCGTGCGGATATTCCGCGAGCCAGTCGTATGCGGCGCTGAGTTCGGCGACGGGCGAGCCCGAGATTTCGTGGAAGAACTTTCCGCATGGGGGAATCGCGAACTTCTCGCCAGGATCGAGCAGTTCGACACCCGCCGTCTCGCGCCACGGCATCGCCGGGCGAACCGGGAGGTCGATTGTCTTCTCGTGCTTCTCGCCGCTTCCGGAGACGGCGAAGACGATGTTCATCTCGCCGGGCATGGATGGCGCGTTCGCGTAGAACCTGAGGACGGTTCGCTCGTCCTTCGCGAGCCTGATTGACCCGTTCGCTATCTCGCTTGTCGCCGCTATGCGATACGAGACCTCGGCATCCTCGCCGGAGCGGTTGTCGACCGGCAGCGTCACCAGGAACCTGTCGCCCGGAGCGACGAAGCGCGGTGCGTCTGGTTCCGTGACGATTGCGGGGCATATCTTCTCGCGGGCGGATTTCGATCCGGTGGCGCGAGCGGAGTAGGCGACCGCGGTGACGCGAACCTCTCCGACAAACTCGGGGATGGGGAACGAGATCTGCGCCTTGCCGTCGCTGACCTCGACGTCGTTGCGCCACAGCGACAGCGGCTTGAAGCGACGCGACGGGACGGGACTCACGCGTCCGAGCAGTTCGGCGCCGAATCCGCCGCCCGTCTTCACTCCGTTCGCCTTGAGGGCGTCGTCACCGAGCACGGGGAGAATCGCATGATAGAGGTCGAAGAGTCCGTGCGCGAGCTTGCCGGTCCTGGGGGTCGCGAAGAATCCTATGGGATTCGGCACGGGTTCGTCGGTGAGGATGTTTATCCCCTCGTCGACAAGCGTTACGGCGACGCGATCCGCGCCAGGCGCGGCGATGGAAACCGACACTTCGCCGTCCTTCGGCTTTCTGACGGATACAGCGACGGGGATCTCGCGCTCGACCGGCTTCACGACGACTGTCGACTCGCCGTGTGCGCGGACGGAGAGACCCTTGGAACCCGCGGCGACTCCGGCGACGACGGAGAGACGCACGTCGACGTTCGGTGCCCAGGAAGTCTCGCAGGGCGGAAGGACGACTTCGCTCGTCGCGTTGCTGAGTGCGATGACTTCGGAATGCACGAGCGAGTCGCGCATGACCGTGAGAAGGGCGGTTCCGGCGAACGGGGACCTGACCACGAGACGAGGGCTCTCCCCGACGCGGTAGAACGGCTTGTCGGTGGAAATGGCGACCTTGGTGGGGTTCTCAAGCGGGGCTCGGACGGCCTCGTCGCCCCATTCGCTGAGATAGAAGGATTTCGAGAAGGAAGCGCCGGTGTCCGGGTCGTCGATGGTGAGGACGTAGTCCCCGCATCTCGCGGCGGGAATTTCGAACACCGCATCGCCGCCCGCCGGGACCTCGATTGCGATATTCTCGACCGCGGTCGAACGGATTCTCTCCGCGTTCCACGTGGCCCATCCGTCGCGTCCGCGCCTGTAGGTGTAGTGGCAGTCGACGGACTCGAGTTTCGCAACGAGCTTCCTGGTCTCGTCGATGCGCTTCCCGTCGGGAGCGACGCAGGCGACGGATATCACGGCGCTGCCGACCTCGGGTTTCTTCAACCAGCCCCCGAGGGTCGTCCCTACGTAGAACGGATAGTAGTGCAGAAACGCCGTGTCGCGAGCGCTCGCGGGGCGTCCGCCCGGTTCGAAGACGGAACCCTGTGCGGTAGCCTTCAAAACAGCCTTCGGTTTTCCTGTGTTGTCGGGAAGCGGAGCCGGGAAGACATGGCGTCCGGCAGCATCCAGGGCGTCCATCGCGAGCTTGCAGTAGTAAGGCGAGATTCCGCGGTCGTCGTTGCCGAAGGACCAGCCATCCCATCCCTTTGGTGCGAACGGAACGTCCTCGAACACTATTTCTCCTTCGCACTTCAGCGATGCGGCCGGTCCGCCGTAGAGGTGTTCGGCCGAGACGGTGAAGCCGAAGTCTCCGGGTTTCGCATCTTTGTCAGCCTCGACCTTGACGCGGATCGTCGGCGGGGCGAACTCCTCGACCTTGACTTCCCTCGAGCCGAAGACGCGCCCGTCTTTGCCGGGCGTGGAGAGCCTGATCGTCCATTTGCCGCTCGGCAGGTCCGCGCCGACGGAGAAGTCGTCGACCGACACGGCGCCGAAGTCATCCGCGAAGATGCCGGACTTCCTCGCGACTGTTTTCCCGCCGGGCGACACGAGCGAGAGCTCCATCGGGAACTTCGCGGGTGCCGAGCCTCCGCCGTTGCGGAGGATCGCGTGGATGAATATCTTCTCGTCGTGGCGGTATATTCCGCGGTCCGTCCACACGAACGCCGACACTTCATTTGTCGCAAGATGGTTTTCGCGCCAGAGGCCGTCCGATTCCGTCACGTCCATCCTGTCGGTGAGGGCGATGAACGAGCGGTCGGATCCGTCCTTGGCCGAAACGACCGCCGCGAAGGGGGTCCCGCGATGGACTGTCTCGGTGCGGCACCATCCGCCCTTGTCGGTCGTTCCCTTTGCGACGAGGATGTTTGCGGACGAGTATATCTCGACCTTGGCGTCGGCAATCGGCACGCCCCTGGTGAGCGAGGTCGCCCAGACGAAGATGTCGCTGTCGTCCTTGCGGACGGAGATGCCGATGTCCGAAATGCATACTACGCGATGGCGCGTCGTACCGTCGATGCCGGTATATCCGTTC
>JAFONM010000048.1 GCA_017418445.1 Kiritimatiellia bacterium | reverse complement strand
GGAGTACAACCGCATCGAGCAGATGAAGACCGTCTCGCTCTGGAGCATGTCGCAGGAGTCCTCGCGCTGGTCGCTCCTCAGGCTCAACACGTTCGGACACAACGTGCCGCGCATCGGCGACGCGCAGCAGTCCGTCAAGGGTTTTGCGAACTTCGTGAACGCCGTCGACTCTCCCTCCCCCTCGGCCATAATCGACCTGACGTCCCTGTATCCGGACGCGACGAACGTTACGCGCGTCGCGACGCTTTCCAAGGACGGCAAGACGTTTGAGGTGTCCGACTCGTTTTCTGGGCTCAAGCCCGACACCGATGTCCACTGGCAGTTCGTCCTGAAGGCGGAGGCCGAGACGAATGGTGGCAGCCTCTCTCTGACGGACGGAGACCATGCGCTCAGCGTGGCCCGCGAGGGCACGCAGGCGACTTCGTGGTCCGTCTCCGAGGCGGAGGGCCCGAAGCCCCTCAACTCGCCCAATCCCGGCTTCTCCATCGCTTCCTTCGTGGTGCGTGCAGGAGATGACGGCAAGGCGTCCGCGAAGGTCAGGTTCGAGCTCGCAAAGTGAGGCGGATCAGGTGAGGCGGGTCAAGTGAGAGGCCCTGGCGAAGTTCTTGGGGAAGCTTGCATAACGGTGCAGGCGGGGGCAGACGCCGTTGCGCAGATTAGTGGTATAATGTGCCGCGACATGGGTCGGCGCCGCAGGCTCATACCTCTGTTTTTTTTGCGGTGGAGTGTTGAAATCCCACGGTTGGTTATGATAAAATATCGTAAGTGCGTGGGGCAGAAGTTGACTGTTTGGTGTTTTTTGGTTCAATCTGGCCGGATGCCGGCCGCGTGAGGAAGGTGAGATAAAAGACCTGCGGAATGAACATAAAGATGCGTGACAGTGCCGAATTCGTCAGGCGGTGCCTGACGGCTGTCGGATATCCGGCGGAGGAGATCCCCGCCGTTCTCTCCTCGTCTGCATTCACGGTGGACGGCCTGGAGATGCGGATTGCGGGAGAGCCGGGCGGCGTCAGGTTCGAGTTTCGCCTCGGGGCTGCGGACGACGCCGCACTTGCGCGCCTGGGTTCGTTCGCATCCGGGCGCATCGTCCGCGAAGACTCGGTCCTCGCACTCGATCCGTCGGACGGTTCGCTCTTCATATGGCAGCGCGTCGGGAGTTCCGAGTCAGACGACGCCATCGTTCGCTCTTTCGAGCGCTTTGCGGCGTCCGCCGAATGGTGGAACGACCGCCTGGGGGACGGAAAACCGCAGGATGAGGTGCCCGAAATGGTCATCCGACCGTAAGGAGTCTTGGCAATGAAGTACATGAATGTCGCAGCAGCCCTGCTGGTATGGACTCTCTCGTCGGTCGCCGCGTCCACGGCGAACGACGGCGAGGACGCCGCCGCCGCGCAGGGGCCCGTGGTGCCGCCGCGCTCGGCCATTCCCTGGCGCGTTCCTTCATACACGCTCACGGCGCGCACCATGCCCGTCCGCGAGGCGCTCGAGACGTTCGGCGTAGCCCAGGGGATCGCCGTCATCTCGTCCGCCGCGGTGCAGGGGGCCTTTTCCGGGAACTTCAAGGACGTTCCCGCCTCGGAGTTCCTCGATCGCCTGGCGACGATTCACAACCTCACGTGGTACTACGACGGCGCGTCGATCTACGTCTACGGCGCGGGCGAGATAATGACGACGCTCACTGACCTCAAGTACATGAAGGCGGGGGACGTCCGCAAGATGCTCGGGGAGCTGGGCGTGGAGGATGCGCGCTTTCCGATCAAGACGACGTCGAACGACGAGCTCATCATGGTGTCGGGCCCTCCCCGCTACGTGCAGCTCATCATGACCACCATCGAAAGCGCGGACCGCCTCATGCGCATGCGCACCGTGAACGAGATCGAGACGCGGATATTCCCGCTCAAGAACACATGGGCCGACAACGTGTCGCTGCGCGTGACGGGTCCTGAGAGCACAACGCAGATCAAGGGCGTCGCGCAGCTCCTGCAGGAGATAATGGTCTCGTCGGGGCAGCTGGGCGTGCGCGACGCGTCGACGAACGCCGTCGACGAGGCCGAGGCGCGTGTGCGCGAGTCGGCGGGCTACCAGTTCACGCCGGTGATCCGGGCGGACAACCGCCTGAACGCCGTCATCGTGCGCGACTCCGCCACGCGCATGGAAATGTACGAGCGGCTCATAGCGGAGCTCGACGTCCCGCAGCGCCTCGTCGAGATCTCGGTGACGACCGTCGAGATGTCGAAGAACGATTCGCTCGACTGGCAGCTCTCGCTCTCCGCGCGCGGCTCGCACAGGGACATCGAGGCCGGCGCGGGGCAGAACGCGCGCAACCTCTTCACGCCGGACTCCATCGGCGGCTCCGGACTCGCCGGCGCGCTCACCTACCTCGGCAGCCACGTGCAGGTCTCCGCGTCGATATCCGCCCTGCGCCAGAAGGGCAAGGCGCGCGACATCTCCCGCACCTCGCTCGTGACGATGAACAACATGGCCGCGGAGATGACGGACACCCAGAGCTACCATGCGCGGTGCGTCGGAACCGAGGTCGCGACGCTCGAGGAGGTCTCCGCGGGGACCAAGCTTTCGATCAAGCCCAGGATCATCGAGACCGGGGACGCGAGCCGTCCGTTCCGCGTGTGGCTGACGATGGAGCTCCAGGACGGCGGCTTCGACACGATAAGCGTCGATTCGATGCCGATGACGCGCCAGTCGACGCTCGAGACGCAGATGGCGGTGTACGACGGGCAGTCCGTCATGCTCGCGGGATACTTCCGGGACATCAAGGAGGAGGGCGGATGGGGCATTCCGTGGCTTCGCGACATCCCGTGGATCGGATGGCTGTTCGGCGGGGCCTCGTGGAACAACGAGACCGTGCAGCGGCTCTTCATCGTGACGCCGTACGTGGTCGACTTCGGTCCCGGCGACCTCGTCCGCGCGCCGGCGTCAAGGGCGCGCGACATCACGCTCGAGGAGAGCCTGGACCGCGAACGCGAGCACGACGACAGGACGCGCAAGATCCGCGAGATGCGCATCGACGAGGAGGAGCGCGAGCGCGATCTCGAAACGGAGGACTACATACGGCGCGAGCAGGGCGAGATCAGTCTCCGCCGGGACATGAGCGACGAATCGCGCACGGAGCGCTTCGAGGACTGGGAGGACGACTACAGGCACCGGCGCGAGGACTGGGAGACCGGCCGCGACGAGCGCCGCGAGATCCGCAGGGCCGTCAGGGATGCGGCGGAGGCGGACAGGGAAAGGTCCCGGGAGGCGTCAAGGGGAAAATGAACTTCGACTCGGCACAGGTGATGAGGCAGGTCCTGGATGCGGGGCGCTACGACGCCCTGCAGGCGCAGGCGTTCTCACCTCACCAGGTCAACAAGGCCGCCGCCGAGTCGGGCCAGGCGATGGGCTACACCATGCATGTCGTGGAAGACCCGTCGCAGTCCCTGCAGGATTCTCTCGAGGAGCTGTCGTTCCAGTTCGAGGAGAAGGAGATGAAGTCCGCCGGCGCGCGCAAGCTCGGCGAGCGCAACACGATGCGTTCGGCGTACCTCACGGCGGTCGACGGCTGGAAGGCCGTCATGCCGGACATGCCCGGCGGCGAGTACATGGAGCGCATGCGCCGTCAGCTGAGGAACATGCAGTTCGGCGGGAACCTGCCGGACGCGGACGGGCTGCTGAGGATGCTCCGCGAGGGGAGCCGCGATCCGGCGCACCAGTTCGCGATGCTCGACATCCTCGAGAAGTCGCTCGGGCCCGGCGACGGGGACATGAAGGCGCTCTTCGCGGCGGCGAAGGAGCGGCTGCAGGCGGAGCACGGGGAGGAGATCCGGGCCGGGCTCAACATCGCGGAGACCGTCAACGAGACGGCCAGGGACGTCTCCGAGGTCTCGCGCCTGAGGGACCTCTACCGCAGCGAGGTCCTGGGCTTCACGAGTCCGCAGGCCTGCTTTCGCGCGCTCTTGCAGCGCGGCGGGCCGGGCGGCGTGCAGGAGGCGGTGGACTTCCTTGTCAAGAGCTGCACGGTCGACCTCGCGAGTCCGGAACCGTCGCGCGTCCCCGAGGACCTGCGGCGGATCATGCTCGACCTCCAGTGCGTCAACGTGCTGACGGCGATGATGGACAAGCTCGGGGCCCTCGCGGGCAAGATGCAGAGCCAGTTCGGCGTCACGTGCGCGCAGACTGGCGCGGAGCTGACGTCGAGCGTGCTCGCCCTCACCGAGATGCCGTTCGTCGGCGAGGCGAACATAGCGTCGCTGATCTCCCAGTGCGGGATAGGTCCGCTCCTGGCGCAGCTGTACTTCTGCACGGGGCTCGTGGATGCGTTCCGCGGGCTGTCCTCGCGCCTCTTCGAGAAGGAGGGCGACCGCGAGAAGCTCGTGGACGCGGGGCAGGAGCACCTGGACGGGCTGGTCATGCGGCAGCAGGACGAAGACGAGCGGGAACGTCGGGAAGGAGCGGCGTAAATGACGGCACCTTCATGGCTTGGCGACACTGTTCGCGAGTTCGGCCGCCAGATGGGGCTGTCGCGCTTTTCGCTGTCCGAACGCGGCACGGCGGGCGTCCGCTTCGAGAACGGCATATCGCTCTCGCTGGAGTACGTCGAGGACCGGGGACTCTTCATGACGGCTTCGGTGTCCATGGAATCGGCGAAGTCGCCGGGGTTGAGGAGGCTCTTCGCGTCGGTGCATCCTGACGCGAACAGGGGTCGCTTCACTGTGCACGCGTCGGTGTCGCCGCATTCGGGCGATGCGTCCGCGACGGTGCGCATCCCGGAGCGGGAGGCGGACGTCCCCGCGCTGCAGGAGGCGATGGCGCTCGTGTGGAGGCGCGTCGCGGGAGAGACGGGAGGTGCTGGATGAACGTAGGCCGCACCACAGAGAGCGTGAGCTTCAACACCGGCATCACGATGGCGGAATACAACGAGATTCCGGCCGGACAGACGCAGGGTCAGACGCAGAGTCCGATACTCCCCGGCTCGACGACGGTCTCGGAGGCCCTCGACGGGGTGTTCCCGAAGGACGAGACGGTGACTGCGCTCGTCCTGTCGCGGCTCGTCGCCGAGGGCGGCTCGCCCGCGTTCAGGACGGCGAACGGGTTCCGCTCCGCCGCGGAGGGGACGGTGGCGTCGCTCAGGCGGAAGGGGACGGACGCGGCGATGCGCGCGGCGGGGGAACTGGAGCGCCTCCTCGCGGATACGGAGCTCCTCGACCAGTACAGATCTTCGCTCCTGGAGAGTTGACGTAAAATGAACTTCGGCGGAATAACAAGCGCATTCACAAAATGGGGCGACCTCGTGCTCGCCTTCATGCTCGTCTGCATCATCGGGCTGCTGATCATCCCGCTGCCGTCGCCCGTCGTCGACTTCCTCATCTCGCTCAACATCTGCATCTCGACGATCCTCATCATGCTCTCGCTGTACCTGCCGAGGGCCCTCGCGTTCTCCACCTTCCCGTCGATGCTGCTCTTCACGACGCTCTTCCGCCTCGCGCTGAACGTCACGACGACGCGCTGCATCCTGCTGCACGGCTCCCAGGACCCGAACGCGGCCGGCACGATCATCAACACGTTCGGCAACTTCGTCGTAGGCGGCAACTTCGTCGTCGGTGCCGTCATCTTCCTCATCATCACGATCGTCCAGTTCGTGGTGATCGCGAAGGGCGCGGAGCGCGTCTCCGAGGTCGCGGCGCGCTTCACCCTCGACGCGATGCCCGGCAAGCAGATGTCCATCGACGCGGACATGCGCGCGGGGGCGATCGACCTCGAGACGGCGCGGGCGCGGCGCGCGGAGCTCGGCATGGAGAGCCAGCTGTACGGCGCGATGGACGGCGCGATGAAGTTCGTCAAGGGCGATGCGATCGCCGGTCTCATCATCACCTCAATCAACATCATCGGCGGCATACTCATCGGCATGCTGATGTTCGACAAGGACGTCGGCTGGTGCGTCAAGCGCTTCGGCATCCTCACCATCGGCGACGGACTCGTCAGCCAGATCCCCGCGCTGCTCATATCCATCACCGCCGGCATCATCGTCACCCGCGTCGGGCAGGAGAAGGCGAATCCGCTCGGCGTGGACATCGTCAACCAGATATTCGCCCAGCCCAAGGCGATCCTTCTCGGCGCGGGCATGTGCATCCTCATCGGCCTCATCCCCGGCTTCCCGAAGCTCCAGCTCTTCGGTCTCGCCGCCGCCACCGGGCTCGTGGGCTGGTCGCTCGTCCGCAGGGTCCGCGCCGCCAGGCTCGCGGAGGAGAAGGGAGTGGATCCGCTCGCCGCGGCCGCCCCGAGCACGGATCCCGGCGGGCAGAAGAAGAAGAAGAAGAACGGGGACGACTTCTCCATGGTCACGCCGCTCATGGTGGACATCGACGCGGAGATACGGAGCTCGCTCACCTACGACGAGCTCAACGACAAGATCATGGACATCCGCCGCGCCCTCTACCACGACCTCGGCGTGCCGTTCCCGGGCATCAACCTTTCGCTCAACTCCTCGCTCGCGGACGGGCGCTACCGGCTGCTCGTGAACGAAGTGCCGGTCTCGGAGGGGCAGCTCCGCTCGGGCTACGTGTTCGCGCTGGAGTCCGCCGAGAACCTCGAGGTCACGGGCGTGTCGTTCGAGAAGGGCCGCCCCTTCATCGCGGGATACGAGACGTGCTGGGTCAAGGAGGAGGACAGGCAGCGCCTTGACGAGAGCGGTATCCGCTACCTCGACATCAACGGCGTGCTCACCTACCACCTCTCCGGGGTCCTCAAACGCTACGCCAACGAGTTCCTTTCGCTGCAGGAGACGAGGCTCCTCCTGGACCACATGGAGAAGGAGGCTCCCGAGCTCGTCAAGGAGGTCCAGCGCGTGCTCCCGATCCAGAAGATCACGGACGTCCTGCAGCGCCTGGTCCAGGAGGGCATATGCATCCGCGACCTGAAGCGCATCATGCAGTGCCTCATCGAGTGGGGCCAGAAGGAGAAGGACACGGTGCTCCTCGTGGAGTACGTAAGGAGCGCGCTTTCGCGCTACATCTCCTACAAGTTCTCGGGCGGGCAGAACATGATCGCCGCGTACCTGCTGGATCCGTCGCTGGAGGAGAAGATAAGGAAGTCGGTGCGGCAGACCTCCGGCGGCAGCTACCTCGCGATGGACCCCCAGACCGTCCGCGCCATCCTCGCCGTGCTCAAGCGCACGGTCGGCGACCTCTCGCGCATCCAGCAGAAGCCGGTGGTGATAGTCTCGGTGGACATCCGCCGATACTTCCGCAAGATGATAGACAAGGACTACTACGAACTGCCGGTGCTCTCCTTCCAGGAGCTGTCGCCGGAAATAAACATCCAGCCGCTCGGACGGTTGAAACTGTGAGGAAGGCCCGCGAAGCAAAATGAGTTGGATGCTGAAGATAACCGAAGGTCCGATGAAGGGCGCCGAGATAGCGCTCGCGGACGGCATGCGCGTCAAGGTCGGCTCGTCCGAGACGTGCGACATCGTCGTCGCCGATTCCACTCTGGCGGGCGAGGCGTTCGACCTCGACGTCGCTCCGGCCGCGGTCACGCTGATCGAGCCCGACGGCAAGGCCTCGGAGCTGCTCCCGTTCGAGGCGCGCAGCTTCGGGACGACGACTTTCGCGGTCGGACCCGAGGACGGTGACTGGACGCAGGTGACCAAGCGCGCGGAACCGCCGAAGGCGGCGGAGCCCGCGGCGGGGGAGCCGCACGCTGAGCCGCGGAGAGGGGAGGCGGAGAAGGCGGAAGGCGAAGGACCGGCGGCCGGGAATCCTTCGGAAACCGGCGAGGCCTCGAAGCCGAATGCGCCGGCGGAGAGGAAAAGGCATGGCTGCGGCTGCGGATGCCTCGGAGTGATCCTGCTCCTGCTCGCGCTCGTCATCCTCGCAGCGCTCTTCCTCCTCCTCCCGCGGGTCGTCGAGGAGGGCGGGAACGAATACGTCGACAGGGTGCGTCCGTATTCGGAGAGGACGTGGGACGTCTGCGAGAGGTTCTACCGTTCCCGCCTGAAGGATGGAGGTTCAGGCCGCGATGTTCCGGCGACTACCGCCCCCGGGGCCGGCCATTCGACCCTCGCGGACATCGCAAGGGAGTACAGCCTCACGCTCGCGACGGACGGTCCGGCGGCGGTCCTCTCGGGCAACCTCGCTCGGCGCACGGAGCGCCTCGCGATCCGCGCCCTTGCGCTCGCCGCCGAGCCGACAGTGAGGTTCGACCTGACGGACGACGAGACGCTGAAGTCCGCCGCGGACGACCTGCTCTTCGCCTGCACGGACGGACGGTTGAAGGCCTTCGCGGCGTCCAACCGCGTCGTCGCGCTTCGCGGATACGCGCCTGACGCCGTGGCGCTCGAGAGGGCCGTCCGCGCGCTCGATGCGGACGTGCCGGGGATCGACAGGCTCGACACCTCGCGCGTGGTCGTCGGCGGACCCGCCCCAGAGCAGGATGCCGAGGAGGTCGTCGAGAGCGATGCCGAGACGCCCACGCCCGTGCTGAGGAAGAAGCGCCCCCCGAAGAGGCTCGCGCCGTCGAGGCCCGACTACCCGGTCGCCGGCGTCCTGACGAAGCCGTATCCGTGCGTCGTCCTCCGCAACGGCATGCGCCTCTGCGAAGGCGCGATGATAGAGACGGCGGAAATCGTAAAGATCGAGGCGGACAAGCTGACGCTGAAGGAAGGAGAGAGGACCTTCGAGTGGGTTCCGTAGGATGGAGCTGATGGAGATAGAGAAGGACCTGGCCGGACCGGACCGGGAGGCGGCGCTCGCGAGATACGACGGAGTGCTCGTGGCGCTCGGCGCGCGGCTGAAGTCGGAGCTGGACCGCGGTCTCCCGCCGGGCGAGTACGAGGCGTGCCGCGATCTCGCGGAGGCCGCCTATGTCGCCCGCAAGCTCCTGCGGCTCCAGATGAGGGATGAAGGTTGAAGATGGATTTCGTCCGGCCGGGTGGTCGGACATCGTAAAAAAAAACAAAAAAAGGAAGGAACAGCAAAATGTCAGTTCAGGTATCAGGCACCGGAATTGCCAACGAACTTGCCCAGGTCCAGACGCTGGAGTGGGACGGCAGCGCCTATCAGCGCATCACGGCCGGAGCGGCCCAGCAGATACACACCGATGCCGTCTACACGGCGCTCATCAACGCGGCGCAGACGATGGAGAACCGCCTCGCCGACTCGCTCAAGACGTATCAGGAGCATCCGGACGTCCAGGCGAACCTGCAGCAGCTCCAGTACGACCTGCAGCAGTGGAACCTCGCCCTCACGACGATGACGAACATCAACAAGAACATGGGTGACGCCCTAAACTCGATAGCGTCCAACTTCCGTTAAGTTTTTTGCGATGTTCGACCTCACGTCAGAGGAGGCGCGTCTTCTTCTGAAGATCGCCCTCATGGCGACCGGGCGGAATCGGTTCAGGTCCGCGGCGAAGATACTCGCCGCGCTGGAGCGGTTCCGTCCGGGCGAGGCCTCGGTCGCCGCCGCGAAGGCGGTCGCGCTCATCAGCGCGATGGACTTTCGCGGGGCGGTCGACTTCATCGACGGGGAGTGTGCGGGGAAATTCCCCGGGAACGCGATGCTCCAGGCCTTCAAGGGAATGGCGCTCGTGAGGATGGGCAGGAGTGACGAGGCTCGCGAGCCGCTCGGGTTCGCGGCGGCGTCCAGGGATTCCGCGGCGGCTCAGCTTGCGGCGGATTTGCTGTGCGACATAGACAACGGGAGGCAGTAGGATATGACTGAAGCGGCGATAGTCGAGGCGGTGAGGGCCGCCGGTACGGGGCTCGATCCCCAGATCGTGGCGGATACGGTGAAGAACGTGCCAGATGCGGACGCGGTGGCGCGGTTCGAGGCGGCGCTGGCGCCGTCGCAGCCGGCGGAAGTCCCGTTCGCGTCACAGGTGTCCGAGACGTGGCGCGCGGCGCAGGACAACCGCCAGGGTATACTCCACCGCATCAAGGCGCTCACCGAACTGAGGGGCGTGAACGGTCCCTCGATGGCGCAGATGACCGAACTCCAGTACGAGGTGATGAACCTGTCCTTCCAGCAGGAGGTCGTCACGAACGTGGCGAAGAAGTCGAGCGACGCCGTCTCGACGCTGGTGAAGAACGGGTAGTCGGTGGTTGGCGATTGGCGGCCGGTGGTATGCCGGCAAGGAGGCTATGAAGATGAAAAAGACAGTTTTGACGACGGTTGCGGCGCTGCTGCTGCTTGCGGGGTGCGACGACAAGGTTGCGCTTTTCTCCGGGCTTGAGGAGTCACAGGCGAATTCCGTGATGGCGGCGCTGCTGGACGAAGGCGTCGACTGTTCGAAGGCGCCTGGCGACGAGGGCACGTGGAACGTGATGATAGGCGATTCCTCGTTCGCGCGTGCGGCGAACATCTGCGAAAAGCACGGGCTGCCCCGGCGCTCGTTCCAGGGCGTGGGCGACGTCTTCAAGAAGACCGGCATGGTGTCCTCTCCGAGCGAGGAGCGCATCCGCTTCATGGACGCCACCGCCCAGGACCTCGCGAAGACGATCTCGATGATCGACGGCGTCATCGACGCGCGGGTGCACGTCGTCCTTCCCGAGAACGATCCCTTCGCCAGGAAGGCGCTCCCCTCGAGCGCCGCGGTCGCGCTGCGGGCGCGCTGGGACGCCGACCTCGCGCCGGCGGTTCCGCAGATAAAGGGACTTGTGAAGAACGCGATAGAGGGTCTCGCCTTCGAGAAGATAACGGTGACGGTCTTCCAGGATCCGCCGCCGAAGAAGTGATTGCGGACGGCTTTGAGGGAAGAGGAGCGATGGAGAGGGAAGACAGGAGCCTGTTGATGACGGCCGCGTGGCTGTTCGCGCGGCATGGGCAGGGCGCGCGTGCGCGTGCGCTCTGCGAGGCGCTTGTCGAGGAGAATCCCAAGGACGGAGTGGCGGCGCTCGCGGCGGCGGAGCTCATGCTGGCGGACAACGATGCGGAGTCTGCGTTGAAGGCGCTGCGGCGCACGGTCTGTCCGAGGGGCATGGAGCGCGCGGAGGCGCTGCTCGAAACGCGCGCGCTGGTGGCGCTGGGGCTCCGCGACGAAGGGGCCCGCCGGTGGAGGCGGTACGTCAATTCCACGGTATCCGACCGCAAATGGGTCAAATAGGGGCGGACGATGACTTTGGAAGAGGCTAGAGAACTGTTGAAGAGCCCGATATGGCCGAAGGTGAGGGACAACTTCCTCGCCACGGGCGAGTTCACGGTCCATCCCGCCGGCGATCCGCGCCGTCTCGAGTATCTCGACGAGGATGTCCGCGAGGAGGTGGAACGCTGGAAGACGGTCCTCGAGCACGCGGACGAGTGGAAACTGGTGCTTGACGGCGCGAAGGTCCGCGAACTGCGCGCCGCGTATCCGGGCGCGTATCCGGAGGCGCTCAGGTACGCCGCCTACTTTCCGGGCGGAAAGGTCGACGTGATAAAACTGCTTAAACTCAAATTCCCGGAGGCGTACAGACTATGCTGCTCCTGAAGAGAAAGACTTTCGAACTTGAAAACGGCTCGCCTGTCGTCAAGGCCGACGAGGCCGCGTCCGTCGCCACCGCGGCGGACATCATCGCCGCGGCGGAGGCCGAGGCCGCGAAGGTCGCCGAGGACGCGAAAGCGGCGTACGAGGCCGAAAAGGCGCGCGGATATGCGGACGGCATCGAGCAGGGAAGACGCGAGATCATGTGCCAGAAGCTCGAGCTGGTGGAGGAGTCCGCGTCGTTCATGGAGCGCACGGAGCAGACGCTTGCGGACATCGTGGTGAAGGCCCTGAAGAAGTTCGTCGCGGACGTGGGCGACAAGGAGATGGTGTGCGAGATCGTCAGGAAGTCGATGCAGACGATCGTCCGCAACCAGCGCCAGATCCGCGTCAAGGTGTCGCCGGAGCAGCTGGAGAACGTCAAGGCGAAGATGCAGACCATTCAGAGGGACTTCCCGTCGCTCGCCTACGTCGACGTGGTGGAGGACACCAGGCTCTCGCCGACCGCCTGTGTCGTGGAGACTGACGCCGGCAGCGTCGAGGCTTCGGTCGAGGGACAGCTGGCGTCCATCGAGTCCTCCATAAGGAAACACTTCTCGAAGGAGCACTAAGGCTGAGATGGGAGCGTTCGACTATATCACCCAGGTGCTCGACAGGGCGGTCGAGGATGCCGAAGGCGTGGAGATAAAGGGCCGCGTCATCCAGGTGGTAGGCACTATCATCAAGGCGGCCGTCCCCGGGGTGAAGATAGGCGAAGTGTGTCTTCTGCGGAATCCGTGGGAGGACTTCTCGGTCCAGGCCGAGGTCGTCGGGTTCACGAAGGAGGCGGCGCTGCTGACCGCGCTCGGACAGATGACGGGTATTTCCGCCCAGACGGAGGTGATTCCCACGCGCCACGTGCAGATGGTGCCTGTAGGCGAGTCGCTTCTCGGGCGCGTGGTCGACGGACTCGGCCGCCCCATAGACGGAGAGAAGAAGGGCCCGGTCCGTCCCGAGACGTACTATCCCGTGTTCGCTTCGCCGCCGAATCCGCTGGAGCGCAAGGTCATTTCGCAGCCGATCTCGCTTGGAATACGCGCGATAGACGGGCTGCTCACGTGCGGCGAGGGGCAGAGGATGGGTATCTTCGCGGCGGCCGGAGGCGGCAAGTCGACGCTCCTCGCGTCGATAATCCGCAACACCTCCGCCGAGGTGTCGGTCCTCGCCCTTATCGGCGAGCGCGGACGCGAGGTGAGGGAATTCATCGAGAAGGACCTCGGACCGGAGGGCCTGAAGCGCGCCGTCATAGTATGCGCGACATCCGATCGATCGTCGATGGAGCGCCTGAAGGCGGCGTATGTGGCGACGAGCATAGCCGAGTTCTTCCGCGACAAGGGCAGGAAGGTGCTCCTGATGATGGATTCCGTCACCCGCTTCGGACGCGCCCAGCGCGAGATCGGCCTGGCCGCCGGCGAGCCGCCGACGCGCCGCGGGTTCCCGCCGAGCGTCTTCTCGGAGCTTCCGAAGCTCATGGAGCGCGCCGGGAACTCCGCGAAGGGGTCCATAACGGCCCTCTACACGGTCCTCGTCGAGGGCGACGACATGACCGAGCCGATAGCGGACGAGACGCGTTCGATCCTCGACGGGCACATCATCCTGTCCCGCAAGCTCGCCGCCCTGAACCACTATCCGGCGATCGACATCCTTGCGTCTATTTCGCGCTGCATGAGCGCGATAGTGCCGGCGGAGCACAAGAAGGCGGCGTCGAAGCTGAGGGAAATCCTCGCGAAATACCAGGAGGTGGAGCTCCTGCTGCGGATCGGCGAATACAAGAAGGGGTCTGATGCGGCGACCGACGAGGCGATAGCGAAGATCGACAGGGTGAACGCGTTCCTCAGACAGGGACTTGCGGAAAAGCCGCAGTACGACGACACGATAAAGAAACTGATGGAGGCGGTCGGCTGATGGCGTACGCGCTCGAGAGCATGCTGAAGATTCGCTCCATGCGCGAGGACAGGGCGCAGACGGAGCTCTCCCTCGCACGCGCCGCGCGCGCGCGGCAGGAGCGGGTCGTGGAGGAGAAGCGTCGCGCGAGGCAGGAGTTCGAGTCCACAAAGGAGGAGCGGCGGGACAGGCTGTACGATGCGATAATCGGACGGACGATCAGCCAGGATGACCTCGACCAGGTCCGGGCGGCGGTTTCGGAGATCGACGAGAAGGGCCTGCTCCTCGAGGAGGACGAGAACAAGGCGAAGGCGGAGCTGAAGAAGAAGGAGGACGAGGCCGAGTCCGCACGGCTCGGATACGTCGCCGCCGCGAAGGACAGGACAAAGATAGTGGAACACCGCCACGCCTGGGAGGAAGAGGAGCGAAAGGCGCAGGAGATGGCGGCGGACAAGGAGCTTGAGGACTTTACAGGAAGGAAGAACACGGATGATGAACTTGACGACATTGCAGACACAGCCGACGACGAGTGACTTTGCGCCGTCCGCTCTGGATGCGGAGGCTTCGACGCCGGTTTTTGCGCCGTCCGCCGATGCCGTGGTGCGGTTCGAGGCGGCGATGTCCAGACCTATCGCGGAAAATGCCGCCCTGCAGCGTGCGCTTGAGTCAATCATCGCAAATTTCGACGCCGTCGGTGGAAGGCCGGTCGTTGTCGATGAAAGGCAGATAGACGCGACTCCTGCGGCTGTGGTCGGCGAGAAGCCCGTCGTCGTCGGAAAGCCGATCGCCGAGACTCCTGCGGCTGTGGTCGGCGAGAAGCCCGTCGTCGTAGAAAAGCCGATTGCCGAGACTC
>JAFONM010000001.1 GCA_017418445.1 Kiritimatiellia bacterium | reverse complement strand
ATGCCTTTTGCCCTTGATAACCACAAGGGACAACGATGCAGGCCGACTGTGCGACCAAGCCGACACGTCACGACTGCTTGCAATGATTTTACAGCAAGGGGACAGTCCCCAAAACTGAGAGGTGAAGTGGGGACAGTCCCCTGAATGACAGTCCCTTGAATAACATGTATGGCACGAGTTATGTCGCCGCTGGTTGTGGGTCCCTGGTTCCGGATGCCAAATATTTCAGATTTTTTGTGAATTTCCAATTCACAAGATATTGGCGAATGTGTCGTGAATGGAGACTCCGGGGGCGGATTTATGATATAATATCCGTCAACCATGAAATGGACTAAGACCCTCATCCAGACGCTTCGGGAGAATCCCGGGGACGCCGAAATAGATTCGCACAAGCTGCTCGTCCGCGCCGGCATCATCAAGAAGCTCGCCGGAGGCCTCTATTCGTTCATGCCGCTCGGCATGCGCTCGCTCAAGAAGGTCGAGAAGATCGTCCGCGAGGAGATGGACCGTGCAGGAGCCCAGGAGCTCCTGATGCCGATCCTCCAGCCTGCGGAACTCTGGAAGACCACGGGACGCTGGGACGCGATGGGCGCGAACATGTTCCGCCTCCGCGACCGCGCGGAGCACGAGGTCGCGCTCGGTCCGACGGCCGAGGAGGAAGTGACGGATCTCGTCAAGTCCGTCGTCAGCTCCTACCGCCAGCTTCCGCTCATCGTCTACCAGATCCAGACGAAGTTCCGCGACGAGACCCGTCCGCGCTTCGGACTCATGCGCTCCAAGGAGTTCATCATGAAGGACGCCTACTCCTTCGACGCGGACGCCGAGGGCGCCGACAGGAGCTACTGGACGATGTACCACGCCTACGAGAAGATCTTCGAGCGCTGCGGACTCAAGGCTACGCCGGTCCAGGCGGACGGCGGCGACATGGGCGATTCCATGACCCACGAGTTCCATGCCCTCGCGGACGCGGGCGAGGACGGCATCGCGTTCTGCGCGGGCTGCGGCTACGCCGCCAACCTCGAGAAGGCCGAGAGGCGTGCGGAGTGCGGAGCGGACGGTGCGGAGTGCGGAGCGATAGAGATGATCGCTACGCCCGGGGCGAAGACGATCGAGCAGGTCTCGAAGTTCATGGGCGTTCCCGGTTCGGCGTTCGTCAAGTCGCTCGTCTACAACGCCGACGGCAAGCCGGTGATGGTGTGCGTCGAGGGCGATCGCGACGTGAACGACGTGAAGCTCAGGCGCTTCCTGGGCGCGAAGAAGGTGGAGCTCGCGGACTTCGACATGGTGCTCAGGGCGAGTGGCGCGAACGCGGGGTCCGTCGGACCCGTCAAGCCCGCGGACGCCTCAATTCGAATCGTCGCGGACATCGGGCTCAAGGGCGCGAAGGGACGCATCGTCGGCGCGAACAGGGACGACTGCCACCTCAAGAACGTCGACCTCGACCGCGACACGACGATCAGGCGGGAGGACTACGCCGACCTGGTGACGGTCCGCGCCGGCGACGTCTGCGCGAAGTGCGGGAAGACGATCGCCATCAAGCGCGGCATCGAGGTCGGACAGGTCTTCAAGCTCGGCACAAAGTACACGGACGCGTTCCAGGCGACGTACAAGAACGACAAACTCGAGGAGAAGGTGATGATCATGGGCTGCTACGGTGTCGGAGTCTCCCGCACGCTGCAGGCCGTGGTCGAGCAGAGCCACGACAAGGACGGCATAATCTGGCCCGCCTCCGTCGCTCCGTACCAGGTCGTCGTGGAGAATCTCGATCCGGACAATGCCGAAGTGACGGCCGTCGCAGATGCGCTTGAGAGCGGACTCGATGCGAAGGGCATCGACGTTGTCGTCGACGACCGCGCCGAGAGGCCGGGAGTGAAGTTCAAGGACGCGGACCTCATCGGATTCCCCGTCCGTGTCGTCGTCGGCGCGAAGGGGCTCGCGAACGGCGGGGTTGAGGTGAAGCGTCGCGACGAGGACAGGTCGAAGACGCGCATCGTGAGGCCGGACGAGGCGGTCTCGGTCGTCGAGGGACTCCTGGGGTCGGCCAGGTAGCAGCGAAAGGTTTACGGAACAAGGCATGAGCGAGAAGATTTCATTCGAGCCTCCGAGGGGGATGCGGGACTTCTATCCCGAGGACATGGTCTGGCGCAACAAGGTGTTCGACGCTTTCAGGGCGGCGGGGGAGGCTGCCGGCTTCGATCCGTACGACGCGTGCGTCGTGGAGAGCTACGAGCTTCTCGCGCGCAAGGCCGGCGAGGAGGTCGGCGAGCAGATATACCACTTCCTCGACAAGTCCGATCGCCACCTTGCGCTGCGCGCAGAGATGACGCCGACGTTGGCGCGCATGGTCGCGCAGAGGCAGAAGGAGCTGGCGTTTCCGCTCAAGTGGACGACGATCGCGCAGTGCTTCCGCTACGAGCGCATGACGAAGGGCCGCAAGCGCGAGCACTACCAGTGGAACATGGACATCATCGGCGAGGAGTCGGTCCTCGCCGAGGCGGAGGTGATAGGAGCCGCGGTCGACGCGCTCAAGCGCATGGGCCTGACGACGGCGGACTTCAGGGTCCACGTCAGCTCCCGCAGGTTCCTCGGCGAGCTTCTCGCCGGGAGCGGCATCGCGCCCGGGAAGCACGCGCAGGTCTTTCTCGCGCTCGACAAGCGCGGCAAGATGCCGGACTCCGAGATCGCCGCGATGCTGAAGGACGGGGGACTTTCCGACGACGACGTCGCGGCGACTTTCCGCATCATGGAGACGAAATCCTTCGAGGGGAGTCCGGAGCTCGCGGAGCTCTTCAGCCTCGCGGAGGTCGCGGGCTTCGCGGATGCGCTCGTCTTCGACATCGGGGTCATCCGCGGTCTCAGCTACTACACGGGAGTCGTCTTCGAGTGCTTCGACACGAAGGGCGAGTTCCGCGCGATCTTCGGAGGCGGGCGCTACGACAATCTCCTCACGACGATAGGAGGAGAGCCGGCGACGGCGGTCGGGCTCGGATTCGGCGACGTCGTCGTGACGGAGCTGCTCAAGGCGCGCCTCGGCGCGGACGCCGCGGCGGAAAAGAAGGGCGTCGCGGTCGGGTTCATGTTCCCCGAGCAGCGCGACGCGGCGGTGAGGCTCGCGGCGAAGTTCAGGGCTGACGGGAGCAGGGTGGACCTCGCGCTCCGTCCGCAGAAGCCGAAGAAGTTCTTTTCCCACGCCGACTCCTCCAACGCCGCGCAGGCCGTGTTCATCGGCCCGGACGACGTCGTCGGGGGCAAGGCCCGCATGAAGGACATGACAGCAAGGACCGAGACCGAGATATGCCTCAATTGAAGAACTCGATGCGTGCGGCGGCTTCGGTGGCCGCGGCATTTGCCATGGCGTTGACCGCCCTGGGTGCGGACGAGTCGAGGGACGACCTGCTCCGCCTCTTCAACTCCCGTCTCGCGGAGAATCCGAAAAGGTTCGCGACGGCGGCGCGCAGGGTCGCGAAGGGCGCCGAGAAGGGCCTCGTCCTGAATCAGTTCGCGATCGCCATCGTTGCGGACGACGCGTTCTTCCCGGCGGACCTCAGGGCCTCGATCCCGGACGGGACGATGGAGAGCTACTTAGCCAACCGCACGAAGATAGAGTTTGCGGCGAAGAACAAGAGGAACGCATTCGCATGGTATCTCCTTTCTCTTGCGGCTACCAACGATACGGAGAGGGTCGAATGCCTCGGGAAGGCCGTTTCGGCGAACAACGACCAGGCGCTGAACGAGCTGGGGGTGCGCATGATAAACGTCGCCCGCGCGGACCTCGCCCGGGCGCTCGAGGATCTCAGAAGGCGCCAGGAGTCGAATTCGGACGAGGAGGAGGTGGAGGTCGCGCGCAGGGAGGCCGAGTCGAAGCGTCTCGCCCTGGAGTCCGCGCAGCGCCATGCGGCCGGATACTTCCGGCGCGCCGCCGACAAGTCCGACTCGAACGGATGCTACAACTTCGGGGCGGCGCTGTACTACGGGTACGGCGTCAAGCAGGACAGGATGCGCGCCATGGAGTTTCTCAAGCAGGCCGCGAAGGACGGCCAGCCCCAGGCCATGAGCCTCCTCGGGGAGTGCTACAGGAACGGCGTCGCGGGCACGCCCGACCTGACCGCGGCGCTTGCCAGCTTCAAGCAGAGCGCGGACCTGGGCAATGCGAGCGGACAGCTCAACTACGGACTCGCCATCCTTCGCGGCGAGGGAGTCGAGGCGAATCCCGCCGCGGCTCTTCCGCTTCTCAAGGCCGCCGCCGACAAGCGTCTGGCGGAGGGCATGTTCGAATACGGGAAGTGCCTGCTGGAAGGCGTCGGATTCGAGGAGAAGAGCGAAAACGGACTCGTTGGCGATGAGCTCGCCAGGGTCCGCGCCGAGAACGCCGACGCCCGTGCGAGGCGGCAGCGCGAGGCGGCCGCGTGGTTCTACCATTGCGCAGTCGACCACCACTATTCGCCGGCGATGGAGCGACTCGCGACGTGCCTCTTCGAGGGACTTGGCGTCGAGAAGGATGAACGCCTCGCCGTCTACTGGTACCATCGTGCGGCCATAGGCTATGACGACATTCCGTCCATGAGGCGTCTCGCCCAGTGCGCGGAGCTCGGACTCGGCGGGGTGCGGAAGAGCCACGAGGACGCGCTCTGGTGGCTCACGAAGGCGAAGGCGGCGGAAGGGGTCCGCTGCGCGCGGGTATGGCTGGCGCAGCACAAGCCGCACAGGTTCGACAGGCTGCGGCAGTTGACGGGAGGCGGCCGATGAGAAGTCTCGTTGCCGTCGCGGCGATTGCGATCGCGTGTGCATCCGCTGCCGAGGGGCGGAATGGCGCCGAGGCGATCCTCGATCTCCTCAACTCGAAGTTTTCCGGCGGAACTACGCTCTATTCGGAGGCGGCGACCAAGGTCGCCATAGAAGCGCGCAAGGGGCTTCCCCTCCAGCAGTTCGTGACGGCCATCATATCCGTCGACGACCAGGCGCCCGCAATGGCGCGGTTGTCCAAGGCCGAACGCGCCGCCTACATGGAGGCGTCCAAGCCGAAGATAACGGCGCTCGCCGAGGAGAAGAACAATCCGCTCGCATGGTATCTCCTGTTCCTCGAGTCCGGTGACACGAACATGCTCGTGAAGGCGGCCGATCTCGGAAACGTCCAGGCCCTGAACGCGCTTGGAACCATGAGACTCCTCGATGTCCTCGCCGAGCCGGGGGTTCCCTCCTCGGACGACGTCAGGCTCAGGAAGTCGTACGCCATGTTCGAGCGGGCCGCGACCACGCACGACGCGAACGCGCTGAACAACGTCGGCAACTGCCTCCTGAACGGATACGGATGCGAGAAGGACGAGGCGAAGGCGATGTCGAAGTTCGAGGAGGCCGCGAAGTCGGGACATCCAGAGGCCATGAACAACCTCGCCCGGTTCTATCGCGAGGGAATCGTCGTCAGGAAGGACCTGAGGAAGGCGCTCGAATGCTTCCGAAAGAGCGCGGTCTCGGGCAATATCTGGGGCAAGCTCAACTATGCGCTCGCCGTGCTGAAGGGAGAGGGCACGGACCGCGACGTAGGCCGCGCGGTGGAGCTCCTCGAGCTCATAGCCAAGGCCGGCAATGCTGAGGCCATGGATATCCTCGCGGACGTGTTCGAGCGCGGAGCGCCGGGATTCGAGCCCGATCCGGAGATGTCGGTCGTCTGGACCATACGCGCGCGCGCAGCGCGCGGCGACGCGAATTCCGAGAAATGGCTCAGGGAGAACGGCAGGTCGATCGAGAGATGAAGATCCTGATGATAGGCGATGTCGTCGGTTCTCCGGGCCGAAAGATGTTCAAGCGCGAAATTCCGCGCCTGAGGAGGGAACTCGGACTCGCCGCCGTCGTCGTCAATGCGGAAAACTGCGCGGCGGGATCGGGAATCACCGCGGCGCTCGCGAAGGAGTTTCTGGACGCGGGTGCCGATGCGATCACGCTTGGCGACCATACGTGGGGCCAGAAGGAGTTCGCCGGACAGGTGGATTCCGTCGACCGCCTGGTGCGTCCGTTCAACTACGCCGAGGGCTGTCCGGGAAAGGGTTGGCGCATCGTCACGATGCCGACTTTCTCGTTCGCGGTGGTCAACCTCCTCGGCCGGGTCTTCATGCAGCCTGTGGACTGTCCGTTCAGGGCCGCGGACCGCGCGCTCGCGGAGATTCCGAAGAACATTCCCGTGTTCGTCGACTTCCACGCCGAGGCTACGAGCGAAAAGGTTGCGCTCGCATACTATCTCGACGGACGCGTCACGGCCGTCGTCGGCACCCACACCCATGTGCAGACCTCCGATGCCCAGATACTGCCGAAGGGCACGGCGTTCCTGACGGACCTCGGCATGACCGGTCCGTACGTCAGCTCGATCGGGCGCGACCTGAAGCCGGTGACGAAGCGCTTCCTCACAGGCATGCCGTCGCGCTTCGACGTCGCGGAGGGTCCGTCCGTCCTCGAGGGCGCCGTCATAACGTTCGATCCCGCGGCGAGGACGGCGTCCGCAATCGAGACGCTCAGGATGCGAGAGCCCCTCCAATGACGATCCTCTGGGACTGGAACGGGACGCTCCTGGACGACACGGCGGCCTGCATCGGCGCGCTGAACGCCATGCTCGTCCGCCGCAACCTGAAGCCCGTCACCATGGAATACTACCGGCGCGAATTCTCTTTCCCGGTGAAGTACTTCTACGAGAAGCTCGGCGTGAGGCTTGAGGACGAGGATTGGGACGCGCTTGCGCAGGAATACCACGACGTCTATCACTCGCTTCGGTACGCGCTCAACCCCGAGGCCATCCCCGCGCTGGAGCTTGCGAAGTCCGCCGGCGCCCGCCAGGCGGTGATATCGGCCATGAAGCAGGACGTCCTCGACCGCGACACGGAGCCCTTCGGAGTGAGGCGCTACATGGACTACGTGTACGGAACGTCCAACCTCTACGGCGGGACGAAGACCGATCGCGCGCGAGAGCTCATGGCGATGCTGGGCGACGACGACGGATACGTTCTCATAGGCGACTCCCTCCACGACTGGGAGGTCGCTCGCGACATCGGAGCCCGCGCCGTCCTGTTCTCCGGAGGAGGGCATTCCGCGGAGCGTCTTTCCGCCGTCGCCCCGACGTTCCCGTCGCTCCTCGAGTGCGTCGGGAACGCGCTCTCATGAGAGCCTTGACGAGGCCGTCGCGCCGCGTCCCGGCATGCCGCATTGACACTGCGGCCGGTAGATGGTAAAATCAAGGCAGGATGCAACAATCGACCGCGGGGACTGCGCGTTCGACCATGTCGTGGAGCTCGATTGACGCGCGATACGGTGGACGCGTCCGCACGGTAGACGGGAATGAAAGAGAAAGGCTACAGCTTCGGCACGTTCCAGGGGGTGTTCACTCCGAACATCCTCACGATCATCGGCGTCGTGATGTATCTGAGGTTCAGCTGGGTGCTCGGCTCGGTCGGACTCGTCGCGACGCTCGTCATCGTAACCCTTTCCAGCACGATAACGCTCCTTACGGGACTGTCCATCTCCGCTCTCTCCACGAACATGCGCGTCGGGGCGGGAGGGGCCTACTACATGATTTCGCGATCGCTCGGAATCGAGGTCGGCGCGGCCGTGGGGATTCCGCTCTTCCTTTCCCAGACGATCGGCACGGCGTTCTACATCGCCGGCTTCACCGAGGCGTTCACGCATTCGGTTCCGTTCGCCGCCGGATGGGATCCCCGCATCGTCGGACTGGTCGCGCTGGTGCTGCTCACGGCGCTTGCGACTTTTTCGGCGGACCTCGCCCTCAAGAGCCAGTACTTCATCATGGGCGCAATCGTCCTCTCGCTGGTCTCGTTCTTCTGCGGCGGTCCGCCGGATCTGCCGTCGCCCGAGGCCGCGGCCGCCGCGGGACATGCCGATTCTCCAGGCTTCTGGCTGGTGCTCGCCGTCTTCTTTCCGGCGGTGACCGGAATCCTGTCGGGACTCAGCATGTCGGGAGACCTAAAGGAGCCGTCGAAGTCTCTTCCGCTGGGGACCGTTTCGGCCGTCCTCGTCGGATGGGCGATATACATGGCCGTTCCGATAGCCATGAACCACTTCGTCCCGGATGGCGGCGCGATCCTCACGTCCGAGGAGACGGCTCCGGTCGTGATGCAGCGGTGCGCGCGCATACAGTGGCTCGTAGTGCTGGGCGTCTGGTGCGCGTCGCTTTCGAGCGCGCTCGGCAGCATCCTCGGCGCTCCTCGGACGCTCCAGACGCTCGCGAAGGACGGGGCGATGCCGCGCTTCCTCGCGCGGGGTCTCGGCGCGGAAAACAATCCCGTGGCGGCGGCCGTTCTCGCCTTCGCGATAGCGTGCGGATTCGTCTGGATGGGCGAAATCAACCAGATCGCGACGATTCTCACGATAATCAACCTCACCGTGTACGCGCTTCTGAACCTCTCGTCCGGGCTGGAGGACTTCCTCGGGAGTCCCTCATGGCGTCCGTCGTTTCGCGTCCACTTCGTATTCTCGTTCGCAGGCGCCGTGCTTTGCATCGGCATGATGTTCATGATAAGTCCGGGCGCCGTGTTCGGCGCGGCCGCCATCGTAGGACTCGTCTGGTGGTGGATGACGAGACGCAGCCTGTACAAGAGCTGGGGCGACATGCGGATGGGACTGCTCCAGATGGCGGTCCACAGGTCGCTGAGGGCGTTGCGGAGCCTGTCGATGTCGGCCCATTCGTGGCGTCCGAACCTGCTCGTCTTCGTGGGCGCCCTCGAGAACCGTCCGCGCCTCGTGGAATTCGCCGCCGCGCTTTCCGGACGCCACGACCTCGCCACGTTCGCCACGCACGTGACGGCGGATTGGACTCCGTCCAGGATCGTCGAGCTCGGCGAATCGATGCGAAAGCAGCTCAAGCGACGCGACATACATGCACAGGTCAAGGTCCTCTCCGGACCGTCCCTGTGGAAGAACCTCGACGAGCTCATTCGGGTGTACGGCTACGGGCAGCTCGAGCCGAACACCATTCTCATGGGCGACTGCGACAACCTCGAGGCGCTCGCGGGGACTGTCGGGACGGCCATCGCCAGCAGAAAGAACGTCATTGTCCTGCGGTCGGACGAAGGGGAGCTGTTCCCGTCCTCTTCAAAGCGCCGCATCGACGTTTGGTGGCGTGGAAGAAGCTCGAACGCGTCGTTCATGCTTGCGCTCGCGTTCCTCCTTTCCCGCGCGGCGAAGCAGAAGGCCGGGATCCGCCTCTGCCATCTGCCGGGGGCCGGCGAAAGCGCCGCGGAGTCCCGGAAGCTGCTCGAGTCGTTCATGGCCTCGTCCCGCGTCGACGGCGAGATCGTCGTGCCCGACATGGACGGGGAATCTCCTTTCTCGCGCATAGCCGAGGTCTCCGCCGAGGCGCAGGTCGCGCTCTTCGGGCTGCGTCCGCCGCGCGAAGGTGAGTCCGCCGCCGACTACGCGACCTATCTCGGCGAGGTGCGCGAGGCGACGGCCTCGCTGCCGCAGGCAGTGTTCGTCCTAGGTGCCGAGACCCTGGACTTCAAGTCGATTTTCTCCGACGGCGGCTCGCAGTCCGCGTCGAGGAAGGACTCCTGATTGGACACGGCGCCGATGGTTATGGTAGAATATCCCTAGACAGGGGGAAATGCGAATGAAGACAGCTTACTGGCAGAAATGGCACAATGCGTACAGGGCGGAACTCATTGACAACATAATGCCGTTCTGGATGCGCCACGGATGGGACCGCAAGAACGGCGGGGTGTACACATGCCTCGACCGCGACGGCTCGCTGATGGACTCGACGAAGTCCGTATGGTTCCAGGGACGCTTCGGATGGATGGCCGCCTACGCGTACAACCACGTGAAGAAGGACCGGAAGTGGCTCGCCGCGTCGAAAAGCTGCTGCGAGTTCCTCGAGAGGCACTGCTTCGACAGGGACGGGCGCGCGTATTTCGAGGTGACGGCGGAGGGCGTCGGACTCCGCAGGCGCCGCTACGTCTTCTCCGAATGCTTCGCGGCCATCGCATGGGCCGAGTATTCGCTCGCGAGCGGCGACAAGTCGTGGGCGAGGAAGTCGATCGAGCTCTTCAGACGCATCCGCAGGTTCACCGCGAATCCCGGGAAGTGGATGCCGTCCAAGTACGAGCCGGCGCTCAAGGCGCAGGGGCACTCCCTCACGATGATTCTCATCAACGTCGCGAACGTGCTGAAGCAGGTTTCGGACGATCCGATCCTCGACAGGCAGATTACCGAGTCCATCGAGAGCCTCGTCAAGCATTTCATCCATCCTGAATTCAAGGCGCTTCTCGAGACGGTCGGTCCGAACGGCGAGTTCATCGACACGCTCGCGGGCCGCACGATCAATCCGGGGCACTGCATCGAGACGAGCTGGTTCCTCCTGGACGTGGCGCTCGCGAGGAAGGACGATGCCCTGAAGGAGATCGCCCTCAAGATCCTCGACTGGTCGTGGGACTGGGGCTGGGACAGGAAGTACGGCGGCATCATTTCGTTCAAGGACTGCAGGAACCTTCCGCCGCAGTGCTACGAACAGGACATGAAGTTCTGGTGGCCGCAGTGCGAGACGATCATCGCGAGCGCATACGCCTACAGGGTGACCGGAGACAGGAAGTACGAGCGCATGCACCGCCTTGTGAACGACTGGGCGTGGAGGCACCTCAGGGACCGGAGGTATCCGGAATGGTACGGCTACCTGCACCGCGACGGTACCGTCGCGCAGCCCGCCAAGGGCAACATATTCAAGGGTCCGTTCCACATTCCGAGGATGCTCGTGAAGACGTGGGAGCTGACGAAGGACCTCTAGGGAAGGGGTCGGCAGGACAATCAACAAACCAAAAGGGGAGGCAAAATGAAGACAAGAAAACTCGAGGGTCTGATCGCCGCCGCGCATACGGGCTTCAGGAAGGACGGATCGGTCGACTACGACATAATCCCGAAGCAGGCCGCGATGCTGATTCGGCAGAAGGTGACCGGCGTATACGTGAGCGGAACGACCGGAGAGGGCGTCCACTGCTCCGTCGACGAGCGCAAGAAGGTGCTTGCTGCATGGGTCAGGGCCTCGAAGGGGAGGCTCTTCGTGATAGCGCACGTCGGTTCGCTGTCCCTTCCCGACACGCAGGAGCTTGCGCGCTACGCGCAGGAGATCGGCGCCGACGCGACATCGATCGTCCCGCCCTGCTTCTTCCGCCCGGGCTCGATCCAGGGCTTGATCGACTATCTCAACGAGGCGCTCAAGTACGCGAAGAAGCTTCCGTTCTACTACTACCACACTTCGATGAGCGGCGTCAACTTCGACATGCAGAGGTTCCTCGAGGCGGCGGACGGCAGGATCAAGAATCTCGCCGGCATAAAGTTCAACTATCCAGACCTCTACATGTTCCAGCGCTGCCTTCGCGCCTGCGGCGGCAAGTATGACATCACGTGGGGAATCGACGAGTGGTTCGCGGGAGCGGTCGCGCTCGGAGCGAAGTCCGCGATCGGCTCCACCTACAACTACTCCGCCGGACTCTACTACAGGATCTGGAAGGCGGTGAAGAAGGGCGACTTCAGGACTTCCGAGAAGTACATGAAGAAGGTCTGCGACATCGTGGACATCCTCGTCGAATACGGCGGAGTCGCCGGCGGCAAGGCGATGTGCAAGGTCTGGGGCGTCGATCTCGGAACCGTTCGCGCGCCGCTGAAGGCGCTCACGGACGCGGAGAAGGCCTCGATAGTCAAGCGCATCAGGAAGATAGGCTACAGGTAGTCCGCTCCGATAAATGATATAATACCCGCCATGCTCAAGATTCTTTTTCTGGCGGTATTGCAGGGTGTCGCGGAGTTCCTTCCGATCTCGAGCTCCGGACACCTGGTCATAGGCCAGTCGCTTTTCGGAATAAACGAACCCGGGATGCGGCTGGACCTCATGCTTCACATGGGGACGCTCTTCTCGATCGCGGTGTTCTACCGCAGGGTCATCTGGCGTATCGTCTCGCGCTTCGAGTGGCGCTACGTCCTCAAGATATGCGCGAGCACGGTTCCCGCGGTCGTGGCGTACTTCCTGTTCAGGGACTTCGTGGATGGCGTGTTCGAGAACGTGCGCATGGTGGGGGCGCTCCTGATGTTCACGGGCGCAGTCCTCGTGGGGACGCGCTACATGCCCCGCGGATCGAGGGACGTCTCGTTCGCGCGCGCGCTCCTGATGGGGTGCGGACAGGCCGTCGCGATCCTCCCTGGCGTTTCGCGCAGCGGAATGACGCTTGCGAGCGCGAGGGCGGGAAGGGTGGATCCCGAGAAGGCGGCGGAGTTCTCGTTCCTCATGTCGGCCCCGCCGATAGTCGGAGGAATGCTGCTCGACCTCATGAAGGGCGAGCCTCCGGTTCCCGCGGACGCCGCGGATCCCGCGCTCGGCTGGGGCGCGCTTGCCGTCGGGGCCGTTGTGGCAGCCGTCGTCGGATACTTCTCGCTCGCCCTGCTTGTCAAGGCGCTGAAGGGGAAGTTGTTCTGGATGTTCGGGCCCTACTGCATCCTGGTGGGCCTGCTGACGATCGTGTTTTTCCGTTGAGCACGGAACAGGATGGCAGAGGACGGGAAATGAAGATAGTCGTCACAGGCGGAAAGGGCATGCTGGGGCGGACGCTCCAGAAGGAACTGGCGGGACACGAGATAGTCGTCGCCGACCTTCCGGAGTGGGACATAACGGACGATGCCGGATTCATGGAAAGGCTGACCGCCGAGTCGCCCGACGTCGTCATCCACTGTGCCGCCATGACGAATGTGGACGACTGCGAGACGAAGAGGGATCTCGCGTTCAGGCTCAACGAGGAGGGGACGCGAAACGTGGCGATGGCCTCGAAGATCGCGGGCGCGAGGCTGATCGCGATATCGACCGACTACGTCTTCTCGGGAGACCCTCCCAAGGAGCCGTGGGCGTGGAGCGAGACCGACATCCCGCGTCCGCGCACGGTGTACGGCGCGTCGAAGTTCGCGGGGGAGCAGATGGTTCAGATGATCCATCCCGACAAGTCCGTGATACTCCGCATCGCCTGGCTCTACGGCGCGGGCGGTCCGAGCTTCGTGCACACGATGGCGAAGCTTGGCGCGGACGGCGCCGCCGCGCCGCTCAAGGTGGTGGACGACCAGAGGGGGAATCCGACATCGACGGCAGCCGTCGCGGGCGCGATCAGGTTCCTGCTCGGACGTCCCGACGTGAGCGGAATCGTCCACGGGACGTGCGAGGGGCAGACTACCTGGTACGGCCTGGCGTGCGAACTCAAGCGTCTTCTGGGAGATCGTTTCCCGCGCGGGATAGTCCCGTGCACGACGGAGGAGTTTCCCCGCCCCGCGCCGCGTCCGCGGAATTCGGCGCTGAAGAAGAGCGTCCTTAACGTCCTCGGCTACAGGACTCCGACGTGGCAGTCCGCGCTCGCCGACTTCGTCGCGGGCGCATGGTGATTGAGTTCGCCCACCGCTGCGCGGCAAAGCGGCAGATGTTCGCGGCCGAGAAGGAACTGATGTGAATTATGTATTTTGTGCGAATTCCCGCATTTGCCTGTCAGATTTGCCGGGCGGCGCTCCCTTACAGCATGTACAAGGAAGTAAAGGAGGGCGCTATGAAAAACATGACCTTGGTGATTTGTCTCGCGATGGCGGCTGTCGGGCATGCCGAGTTGACGACTACCTATCGTGACT
>JAFONM010000047.1 GCA_017418445.1 Kiritimatiellia bacterium | reverse complement strand
GCTCGGCGTCGCGGCGATCCCGGGCTTCGCGCGGTTCTACCGCCACGTCCTCATCCAGAAGCGCTTCCCGCACCACGGCGCGTACGGCTTCGACCACGCGGGCAAGGCGCTCTTCGAGGCGCTCAGGCTCCTCGGCGTCGAGGACATCAATACGCCCAGGCCTGCCGGCGTCCTCTATCCGGACGAGAATCCGTTCGCATGCTGAGGGACGCCCAGGTCCATTGTCTGACGGGGAGGGTAGTCCTCCCCGTCCGCCTCCTCGACCATGCGCCGCGCCAATGGACAGACGCAGGATTGATGCAGCGGCGCAGGCATCGGGCTGTGGCGGGGGATGGTGGGCTATAGTAGATTCGAACTACTGACCTCTTCCATGTCAAGGAAGCGCTCTAACCAACTGAGCTAATAGCCCGCAAAACGAAGTATAGTATATCATTTTTCCGGCCGGGGCGCAATGGGGTCCGGGAAATTTTATTTCGGGGGATTTCTCGCCTCTGCCGAGGTATTGACTTCGCGCGTGGCGGTCGGTTATAATGCGTGCGTATTTTTCAAATCGAGAAAGGGGTTGTGCAATGAAAGACAGAGTCGAAGTCCGCCATGCCGCAGGGCTCGTGTCCGCGGCGGTTTTGCTTTTCGCCGCGGTCGCGAGCGCCGGGGAGGTGACGGTGAAGATGGATGCCGCGCATCCGAACGCGTGGGAACTTTCGAAGACCCTCTACGGCATCTTCTTCGAGGACATCAACTCGTCGGCGGACGGGGGAATCTATCCCGAACTCGTCAAGAACCGCGGATTCGACCAGGAGGTCGGCTGCGGACCCGGCGACGAGCAGGCCTGCACACGCAGCGGAGGCGAGTCGCACATGGAGGGATGGACCATCGACAACCGCGACGGCATGGCCAGGCTTTCGGTCGAATACGGAAGGCCCGTCAACGAGGCGTCGGCCGCTCATCTGCGCATCGCGGTCTTCGCTCCGGGCAGGGAGGGCGCGGGCGTCAGGAACGACGGCTACTTCGGAATCTACGTCGAGAAGGGCAAGAAGTACGATCTGAGTTTCTATGCGCGCGGGCTTGACGGATATGCCGGAGGACTCCGCGTCCTTCTCGAGGACAGGGAAGGCAGGGTCCTCGCCGAATACAAGGTGGCGAACGCGGAGATGTCCGTTTCCGCCAGGGATGCGGAGTCGTTCGCCCCCGCGCTCCCCGGGTGGAAGCGCTACGCGGCGGTTCTCGAACCCGCCGCGACGACGAGCGAGGCGCATCTCTCCGTTCTCGCTACGGGCAGGGGAATGGTCGAGGTCGAACAGGTGTCGCTCTTCCCGCAGGATACGTTCAACGGACGGAAGAACGGACTCCGCAGGGACCTCGTCGAGATGCTGAGGGACCTTCATCCGGGCGTACTCCGCTTCCCTGGCGGATGCGTCGTCGAGGGGTCGAGCTACGGCGACTGGTACGACTGGAAGCGCTCCGTCGGAGACGGAACGCTCGAGTCTCGCCACACCATGTGGAACCGCTGGGGATACAACCAGACGCTCGGGCTCGGATACTACGAATACTTCCAGCTCGCCGAGGACATCGGCGCGGAGCCTCTCCCGATAATGGGCTGCGGCGTCACGTGCCAGTTCAAGGATCCGTGGTTCGTGATACCGATGGACGGGATGGACGGGATCGTCGACAGCCTCTGCGACCTCGTCGAGTTCGCGAACGGCGACGCGAAGGCCACGAAGTGGGGTGCGCTCCGCGCGAAGATGGGACATCCCGCACCGTTCAACATGCACTATCTCGGTATCGGCAACGAGAACTGGGACGGCAAGGACGGGGACGGCAGGTGGGACGGGACGTTCACGGAGCGCTTCAAGTACGTCGCCGCGAAGTTCCACGAGCGCCATCCGGAGATCCGCATCGTGAGCTCCGCGGGTCCGTCGCCCGACGATGACCGCTGCCGCCACGCCTGGGAGGTCCTTTCCGTCGCGGACCACGCGGACCTCGTAGACGAGCACTACTACGTCAGCCCCGACTGGCTGCTCACGAGGTACGGCAGATACGACGGATACGACAGGAAGGGTCCGAAGGTCTACGCCGGCGAGTACGCCTGCCATCTCCGCGAGGACAGGGAGAAGAAGCTCCCCGCGCGGCGCAACAACCTCTACGCGGCCCTGTGCGAGGCGGCGTTCATGACCGGCTTCGACAGGAACAGCGACGTCATAGAGATGACGAGCTATGCGCCGCTCTTCGCGCGCCTCGGACACAACCAGTGGTCGCCGGACATGATATGGTTCGACGAGTCGTCCGTCTGGGCGACACCGTCCTACTACGTGCAGCAGATGTACATGACGAAGAAGCCGAGGCACACCGTTCCCGTAGTCATGGCGGAGCCCGGCAAGCCCGATTGCGTAGCTGTCGACAGAAAGTACTATGCGACGGCAGGAGTCGCGGACGGGAGGCTCGTCGTCAAGGTCGTGAACGTGACGGATGCCCCGGTCTCGTTCCGCCTCGAGTTCGGACGCGATCTCCCGAAGGGCAAGGCCGTGGCGACCGAGCTCGCGGGCAGTCCGGAGGACGGAGACGTGAACGAGAGGAGGACGGTCGTGAAGCCGTCCGTGCGCGATTTCGAATTCGCAGGCGGAGCGAAGGATGCGTTCGCGGCGAAGCCCTGGTCGTTCACGGTCCTCGAATATCCGCTGTGATGGAAGTTGATGCGGGGCCCTGGACGTCGCGCCCTTTCATTTTGGCCCGGGTTTTGGTATAATAAGCCGTAGACAATGGCCAAGGTAAAACTAACGAAGACCGAGCTGAAGGCTCAGACCGATGCGCTGAAGCGCTTCCAGCGGTTTCTGCCGATGCTCCAGCTCAAGAAGCAGCAGCTCCAGATGGAGATTGCGGGCATCGTCGCGAAGGCCGAGGCAGTCCGCGGGAAGGAGAGGGAGGTCAGGAGCGACCTCAACCGCTGGGTGGGTCTTTTCGCGACAGACGAGTCGCTTCTCGCGGGACTCGTCAAGGTGAAGGGCGTCAACGTGGGGTCCGCCAACATCGCCGGCGTCACGATACCGACGTTCGAATCGATCGACACCGAAGTCAGGGAGATCGATCCGTGGGAGACCCCTGCGTGGGTCGATTCCGCCGTGGACGCCGCGACCAAGATACTTTCCCTCCAGTGCGAGCGCGCCGTCTTCGACGAGCAGCGCCGTCTGGTCACCATAGAGCTTCAGCAGACCTCGCAGAGGGTGAATCTCTTCGAGAAGGTCAAGATTCCGGAATGCAAGGAGGCGATCCGCAAGATCAAGATCGCGATCGGCGACGAGCAGACCGCCGCTGTCACGCGCGGCAAGATCGCGAAGTCGCGCACGCCTGATTCGATCGGGGAGGAAGTGGCATGATAGTCAGGATGAACCACCTCGACCTCCTGTGCGTGGTGTCCGACAGGGAGGCGACGCTCGAAAGGCTCCGCGATCTCGGAGTTGTGCATCTCGACCTTGCATCCGCCGCCGGCGCTTCGGTCGCCGCGGCGCGCAGCGACGCAGAGGACGCCGAGAAGGCGGTGAGGGCGATCCGGAAGGCGCGCAGGGAGCTCGCGGCGGGCGGGGCGCCGTCCGCGACGCATTCTTCCTCCGTCGCCGACGTGCTCAAGCTCGCCGAGGGAATGGAAACCGCGAAGAACAGCGCGGACGAACTCTCCCGCACCATCGCGACTTACGAGCCGTACGGCGACTTCGACCCCGAGCTCGCGCGCAGGCTTCTCGAGAAGGGCATCGACCTTTCTTCCGTCGCTGAACTTCCCGATCCGCTTCCCCCGAAGCGCCTCTCCGCGATGAAGGCGGATCTCGCGGCGCTCGAGCGGACCGCCGCGGACGACAAGGTCGCTCTCGCGTCGTGCGACGACGCGGCGATAATGGCGTCCTGCCCGGGGCTCTCGGACAGGATCGCCTTCGCGGCCGCGGAGGAACTGATGTCGCAGTGCGGCGAAATCGCGTACATCTCCGGATGGATCCCCGCCGTGAAGACCGGGTTGCTCCGCGAAGAGGCGGCGAAGTCCGGATGGGGGCTCCTCGTCAGGGATCCCGTCGAGGGCGAGGTTCCGCCCACGCTTGTCGAGCCGCCGAAGTTCTTCAGGCCGATGAAGGCGCTCTTCGCCGGACTCGGAATCGCGCCCGCGTACACGGAGTCCGACGTGTCGGTTCCGTTCATGTGCTACTTCGCGCTCTTCTTCGCGATGCTCGTCGGCGACGGCGCGTACGGGGCGATATTCCTCGTCGGCACGCTGCTCGCGAGGAAGAAGCTCCCGCGCAGCTGGTTCATTCTGCTGACGACGTTCTCGCTCTCCACCGTCGTCTGGGGACTTCTTTCCAACACGTGGTTCGGGGCGCAGATCCCGTGGTGCAGGGACTGGCCGACCGTGAAGTGGCTCGGCGACGTCACCTACCACAACATGATGCTCCTCTGCTTCACGATCGGCGCATCGCACCTGATGCTTGCGCGAATCTGGAACGGCACGTGCAGACTTCCCGATTCGACCGCGATCGCGGAGTTCGGATGGGCCGGGGTGCTTCTCTTCATGTATCTCGTGACGAACTCGATCGTCGGAATCTTCCCCGGCATTCCCTCGTGGGGCTACTGGGTCTTCGGCGTCGCGCTCGTCTGCGTGTTCGGGTTCTCCGTGAAGCCCTCCGAGCTCAGGACGCGCGGGGCGGAGCTCGGGATGCTCCCTCTGAACGTCATGAGCGCCTTGGGCGACATCATCAGCTACGTCCGTCTCTTCGCCGTCGGTCTCGCGTCCGTCAAGGTCGCCGAGAACTTCAACAACATGGCGACGGGGCTGGTCTCGGGCGAGAACGCGCTCTGGCTGAACGCGCTGATGTCCGTCGCGATGGTCGCGATACTCGTGGTCGGGCACGGACTCAACCTCGCGATGGCGGCACTCTCGATCCTCGTCCACGCGGTCCGTCTCAACACCCTCGAGTTCTCGAACCACAAGGGAGTGTCGTGGGCGGGATACCAGTTCAGGCCCTTCAGGAAGTTCAACACATAAAATCAAAAGGAGAATACAATGAGTGATCCAGCTATGGTAGTGGCGGGCGCGGTTGCCTGTCTGGGACTTGCAGGCGCGGGCAGTGCCTTCGGCACGGGCTTCGCCGGCGCGGCCGCGGTCGGTGCGTGGAAGAAGTGCTACGCCGCGAGCAGGCCCGCTCCGTTCCTCCTGCTGTCGTTCGTCGGCGCGCCCATCACACAGACGCTGTACGGAATGATCCTCATGTTCATCATGCTCGGCAAGACGTCCGCCCCCGGGGCGGGAGTTCCCTGCCTCGTCGCCGGAATCTTCGCCGGACTCGCGATCGGACTCTCCGCCCTCTTCCAGGGCCGCGCCGGCGCCGCCGCGTGCGACGCCCAGGCCGAGACCAGCCAGGGCTTCACGAACTACCTCGCGGCCCTCGGCATCATCGAGACCGTCGCCATCTTCGCGATGGTGTTCGCCCTGATCGCCCTCGGCTCGATAGAGACGCCGAAGGCGCAGTCTCCGGCTGCGGATGCGCCCGCGGCCCTGACGCTCGGGTCCTGACAAGGCTGTAGATGGCCTTCAAGTCCAGGCACGCATGGTTCCTCGCCTTTGTCGCGGTCTTCGCGGCGGCGGCGGGGTTCGTCTTCTGGGGGACATGGGCGCTGGACATGGTTCCGGTCATGCCGGACTGTCCGACGTCGTTTCCGGCCGACTACGCCGCCGACTGGCTGCGCGGATGGGAGGAGAACGGAAAGTTCGTCCCCGGCGACGTCCTGCCGTTCCTGGGCGGACCCTATTTCTGGGTCGAGCTCAGGTACGTGTTCGCGGCGTTCATGGCGGCGCTCGGGATGTTCTACTTCCTGCGCGGAAGGGGCCTCTCGCGACTTTCGTCGTACGCCGCGGGACTCTTCCTCGCGTTCTCCGGCTACTGGTTCACTCTCTTCTCCGCCGGACACCTCGGATGGTTCCAGTGGATGACCTACGGCGTATTCGCCTTCGGGCTCATCGACCGCGCGCTCCTCAAGGGCAAGGTGCGTCACTGGGTCCTCCTGGGCGCCTGCGTCGCGTGGGCGAGCTTCAATCAGTCCGACCTTTGGCTCTGCTTCACCGTCTTTACCGCCGCGTACTTCATATACAGGACTGTCGCTTCGCTGCCACGCGGCGGACGGAAGGATTCCCGCAGGACGTACCGTCGCTGGCTGCTGGGTTCGCTCGTCGCGCTCGCGACGTTCGTCGTCGTCGGCCTTCCGAGCTTCAGGAACGCGATCTGCAGCGACCTCGCGGGACGCGAGGCGCAGATGGAGCGCGGCGACACGACCGGCGCAAACGCGAAGGAAGACCCCGAGGCGCGCTGGAAGTTCGTCACCAACTGGTCTCTCCCGCCCGAGGACACGGTCGAGTTCTGCAGGCGCGGCGTGCACGGCGACACGAGCTGCCAGATGACGCTCGCGATAGGCCGCATGCGCGGCAGCGGCATAAGGCCCTACACGGGTCGCCTGGGATGTCCGCTCGAGCACGAGAACGACGAGATACCCGAGGGCGGAAGCTATCCCAACTACCGCCAGCACTCCCTCTACATGGGATGGATCACGTGCCTCCTCGCGTTGTTCGCCCTGGGCGCCGCCGCGATGCCGCAGTTCCGCGGACGGAGGGCGGACACATTGTTCCTCGCCGTCGCCGCCGTCCTCTTCTGGATTCTTTCGATGGGCCGCTACTGCGAGCCCGCCTACCGCATCGTCTTCCACCTTCCGTTCGGCGACCTCATGCGCTGCCCGGTCAAGTGGCACCATCTCACCGAGTTCTGCGTCGTGGCGCTCTCCGGCTTCGGACTCGATGCGCTCCTCGGGTTCTTCAACGGAGGAAAGCGCAGATATCCCGTCGCAGTCGCGTCGGCCGCATGCATTCTCGTCGTCCTCAACGTCGGCAGCCTCGCGCGCAACGACAGCCTCTACTGCGCGCCGCATTCCGCGGACACCAACGTCGTGCCGCTGACGCGGCAGCCGATTCCGCAGGATCCCCTGCAGGCCGCCCAGTTCTACGACGCCGTCGCGAACCAGGGGCTGCGGCCGATCGGCAGGAGCATGGTTCCGGTGCAGCTGCAGGACGGTTCCGTCCGGGAATTGGAGATGCTCTGGGTGGAGCAGAAGGTTCCGCGTCCGCAGGTCCGCAAGCCGGGCAGGGGCCTCGGAGACGTCGCGTACACGATGGCCGTCGCGTCCGCATTGGCCACGGGGCTCGTCGTCGGATTCCTCCTCCTCTCGATCCTGGTGCGCGGCATCGGCGACCTGAAGATAAAATGAACGAGGACGACCTCATCTCGCTCGCGGCGCGCGTCCTTCGGGCGGACCGCGCCTCGCTTTCGACCGCGACGTCGTACGGATCGATTCCCGAATGGGACAGTGTCAACCACCTCAGGCTCGTGATGGAGGTCGAGTCGGCGTTCGGAGTGCGATATCCCCTCGAGCGAATACCGCGCCTGAAGACCCTCGGCGACTTCATGCAGGGCGCCGACCGTTGCGCGGCGGGGACGGATTCGCTATAATATCCGCAATCGAGGACAAGGAGCAAGATGAGAGCTTCAACATGTGTCGCAGTAGTCGTCGCCATGGCCGTGGAAGGCGCGCTCTTCGCCGCGTTCTGGCCGAAGGGCGACGCGAAGTCCGAGCCCGTCGCCGAAGAGGGGGCCGCGAAGACGCCCGACCATTCTGGCGAAACCATCAAGGCGCTCAAGTCCCACATCGCGGCTCTCGAGAAGCGGCTCGCCGACAAGGACGCCGGCGCGACGGACGAGAAGATCGACGCGGATCCGGAGAGCAGGACCGCTCCAGAGGACGGCGATGGCGGCGGACCCGGCGGCCGCCACATGTGGCGCCGTCCGTCGCTCGCCGAAATGCGCGCGGGGATGGAGAAGTTCAAGGCGGAGAATCCCGAGGAATTCGCGAGGATGACCAATCACATGGCCAGGATGCGCGTGCGCCGCGAGAAGGACCGCGCCGAGAGCAGGGACTTCCTCGCGTCGGTCAACACCGACAACATGTCCGCCGACGCCCTCAAATTGCACAACGACTACATCGCGCTTCGCGACAGGACCTCGGAAATCGAGGATCGCATCGCGGCTCTCCACAGCGATCCCGACGCCACGGACGAGCAGATGGACGAACTCGTGAGGGAAATGCACGAGGCTCACCGCGAAATGCACGAGCTCGCAGGCAAGGAGCGCGATTCGCTTCTGGTC
>JAFONM010000007.1 GCA_017418445.1 Kiritimatiellia bacterium | reverse complement strand
TGCTCGACGTTGCCAGTCGACTTGATCGTCGCCTTGAGGACCTGCCACCCGTCGCAGATGCCCTGCGCCGCCTGCCCGTCGGGAAGCGCCACGCCGGAATGTCCGAGGTGGTAGAGCGCGAAGCCGGTAACCGACAAGGTGCCTGCGAGGATGATGCCTGTCTGGACAAGGTCGGTGTAGACGACTGCGGAAAGCCCGCCGATAGACGAATAGATGCCGGCGAGCAGCACCGTCGCTACGGCGCCGATCCAGAACGAGGAAATGACCGTGCCGCCAATCGTAAGCTGCACCTCTGGCATCATCACTTCAAAGAAGAGCGCACCCGCGAAGACTGTGACGGAAATCTTCGTAAGAACGTACGCGGCAAGCGAGACGAGGGAGAGAATCCACCTGGCCTTCGCGCCGAAGCGCCGCTCAAGGAACTCCGGCATGGTCGACACGCCTGAATTGTAGTAGAACGGGAGAAACACCCAGCTCATCATTACGAGCACCCACGCGTGGAACTCCCAGTGAGACTGCGAAAGCCCCGCGACCGCGCCGGAGCCCGCGAGCCCGATCAAATGCTCGGAGCCGATGTTCGCGGCAAAGATGGACGCGCCGCTCGCGAGCCAGCCCACGCTGCGTCCGCCAAGGAACAGGTCCTCCTCCGATTCAATCTTGTTCCTGCGCATCGACCACCAGACGACGCCGCCAAGGAGCGCGAAGTAGCCGAGAATCATCAGCCAGTCCAACCATGTCAGCATTTGGAGTTCCTCCCTTGTTTTACTTTTGCTGGATTATACCATTTTCATTGAAGAATCCGCAACACCGCGCCGAGTCTGTCGAGTTGCATGACGCTGTTCTATCACATCCATCCCCGCCCGCACACCGCCCGAATTGGCTGGTTTCCCTATTCGTGGAAATCGGAATCCTCCTGTTCCGGACCGGGCTCGCAGCGTGCGAGGTCCGAAATCGCCTCGACGATCCTTGCGAGGTCCGCCTCGCCCGTAACGAGAGGCGGCATCGCGTAAATGAAGTTCGAGAAAGGCCTCAGCCAGACGCCGTGCTCGTCAATGACGCGATCGACGTCCGCCCTGACGGGCATCCGCTCCACCTCGACGACTCCCGCCGCGCCGAGAACGCGGACGCCGCGGACGTTCGGAAGTCCGGCGAGCGGCGCGAGTCCTTCGCGGAGCTGCCGCTCGATGGCGGCGACCCTGGACTCGTAGTCCGAGCTGCGGAAGAGTTCGAGCGATGCGAGCGCGGCGGCGCATGCGAGTGGATTCGCCATGTATGTGGGACCGTGCATGAACGCCGAGGGACGTCCGCCGGAAATCGTCTCCGCGACCTCCTCGGACGCGAGCGTCGCGGCGAGCGTGACGTGTCCGCCCGTCAGCGCCTTGCCGACGGTCATTATGTCGGGCGATATACCGGAGCGGAGGTGCGCCCAGAGCGGACCCGTCCTGTGGAATCCTGCGGCGATCTCGTCGAAGACGAGCAGGACGCCGTGCTCGTCGCACAGTTTCCGCATCTCGACGAGGCACTCGGGATCGTAGAAGTTCATCGCGTTTGCGGCCTGGAAGACCGGCTCGCAGACGACCGCCGCGATTTCGCGTCCATGTTCGTCAAGCAGTCGCGACAGGGACTCCGTCGTCTGCGCGAATGCGGACCTGTCGCCCGGCATGTCACGATTCCAGCGCCCCGGCTTCTCGGCGAAGAAGTGCCTCGTCATTATCCCGCCGAAGAGCGTGTGCATTCCGTCGGGATCCGAAAGCGCCATGCAAAGCGAAGTATCGCCGTGGTAGCCGCCCTTCAGCGCGACGAGCCTGTTGCGCCCGGGGCGTCCCAGCGCGACGTGATACTGTATCGCCATCTTCGCGGCGACCTCCACGGAGATGGACCCGGAGTCCGCGAAGAACACGCGGTCCAGCCCCTTCGGCGCGAGTTCCGCGAGTCTTCTCGCGAGCTCGACGGCGGGCTCGTGGGTGAATCCGCCGAACATCACGTGGCAGAGCCTGCCGCTCTGCCGGCGGATCGCCTCCACGATCGCCGGATGGTTGTGCCCGTGCGCGACGCACCACCAGCTGGAAACGGCGTCTATCAGACTATGTCCGTTGTCGAGGACGATGTTGACTCCGCGTGCGGACTTCGCGAGACGGACCGGCGGCGGATCCTTCAGCGAGGCGTATGGATGCCATATGAACGCTCTGTCGTATTCAAGGCTGGCCAGGGCGCTCATGCGAACATCTCCTTGACGTCGACGTCGGGGAACTCGTCGCCTACGACCTTCGCAAGTCTGACGAGCGGACAGCGGAATCCCCACTTCGCGAGATATTCGTTCGTCGTCACCTCCGCATCGCGGTCGATTCGGGGATCGGTGCCGGGCGCGCAGTTCTGGACTACGCCCGCGAGGCGCATCCTGCGCGCACGTATCGCCTCGAGCGAAAGGAGGATGTGGTTGATCGCTCCGAGCCGTCCGCTCGTCACGAGGATCACCGGCCATCCGCGCCCGGCGGCGAAGTCTATCGAGAGGGTGTTTGCGTCGAGCGGGACATCGAGTCCGCCGGCGGATTCCACCAGGACGACCTCGTGGTTCCTTGCGCACTCCGCTATGCAGGAATCAATGCGCTTCAGGTCGACCGTTTCGCCCTCCAGTTCGGCGGCGAGCCGAGGCGAGGCGGGAAAAGCGAATATCTGCGGCGCGGTGAGCCCCTTCGCGTCTTCGGGGAATCCGCCCGATCCGTCAATCCTTCGATGTTCCTCGAGGTCCTCCGAGAAGCCGGCGCATCCTGTCTGCACGAGCTTGACCGTTATCGCATCCACTCCTCTTCCGCGAAGCGATCTGGCGAGAAGTCCCGTCGCCATCGTCTTGCCGATTCCGGTATCGATTCCGGATATGAAATATATCTTGTCCATTGTCACCCGAAGGCGCGTCGTATCGCACCCGCATGTCGGCGAATATTATACCACATCCCAAATGGACTGGAGGGAAAGAATGTGGTATAATTCCCTCAATCAATCCAAACGAAAGGATCTAACGACATGGCTTGTTTCACAATTCCGCTCGCGGGCGCGGCGATCGCCGCCGGCGCCGGGAAACTGGAGTCCGTCAGGCGGAGCCGCAATCCGTTCCTCGCAAAGCTCCCGTGGCTCGTGAAGATGGGGCTCGGCGGAAGCTTCCTTCTCGCAATCGAGCACATCTACCATGGCGAGGTAGTCCTTTATCCTCCGTTCCTCACCGCGATGAACGATCCGGCGGACACTCAGGCGATGCTGCACGAAATCTCGACGACAGGAGTCTCGATGGCGGCGCTGCTAGTGGCGGTCTGGGCCGGAATGGTGGTCGTCTCGACGATCTTCGAGCACGGCGAAAAGAGGAGTGCCGCCCATGTGTGAGTTGATGACTATAGGCGCCGCGGCCGCATTCACGATCCTCTACTTCGCCCGCTTCAGGACGCGTGCCGTCTTCACGACGATGCTGATGTTCTGGGGCGCTGCGATCATGTGGAGCGTAGACTGCATGCACGGATACTTCTTCCCGGAGGAAGGAGAGGCGCCGCAGCTTCTCGACCTGAGCCGGGAGGATGCGATTCTCGGAGCGATAATCCTGGCCGCGGGACTCACGGCATTCGCCGCGATGGCGTTCCTCGAACGCCGCCGCGTCGCACACGCGGCCTGACAGGGAAGGCCCTCTCGACTATGCGCCGCGCTCCATGTCGCGGCGCATTGCTTTTTCCTTGAGGGCGTCGCGCTTGTCGTGGAGCGCCTTGCCTCGGCAGACGCCGAGAGAGACCTTTATCCTGCCGCCCTTAAGGTAGACCTTGAGCGGGATGAGCGTGAGCCCCCTGGCCTCGGTCTTGAGCCTCAGCTCCTCGACTTCCTTCGCATGGACGAGGAGCTTGCGCATGGACTTCGGCTCGTGGTTGAAGCGGTTCCCGAACGCGTAGGCGGCGATGTCCGCCCCCACGAGCCAAAGCTCGCCCTTGAGGACCGCGCCGTAGGCGCCGGCCAGGGATACGGAACCGTGGCGGACCGACTTGACCTCGGTTCCGCGCAATTGAATACCGCACTCGATCGTGTCGAGTACGGTATAGTCGTGCCTCGCCCTGCGGTTTTCCGCGAAGACGGGATTGAACTCGGGCTTCTTCGCCACCCGTCCCTCAGTCGCCGAAGAGCGAGTTTACGTTGACGTGCTTCTGCGTCCACTTCGTCTTCGCGTCCTCCGCCTTGGCGATGGCGTCGAAGTCGATCTGGGCGATGAGCCTGCCCTCCGCGACCTCGCGCAGAGCGATGTCGCACTTGTCCTCGTCGAGCGACTGCGGCCTCACGAGCGGCTTCGCGCCGTTGATGAGTTCGCGCTCGCGCTTGGAAATGAGGTTCACGAGGACCGGCGTGGAGCCGATCTTCTCGTGTGCCATCTTCAAGAGTTCAGCGTTCATTGTCTTTGTTTCTCCTTTTTTTTAAGTCTGCTTTCGTCAGGTCGGTTCACTGGGCCTTCTGCGGTGGCGGGACGGAGACGTAGCGCGCGCGCGCCTTCCTGAACGTCTCGGTGTCGGCATAGCCGCAGCATTTGAATTCGGGGCAGAATCCGCGGTAGACACACTCCGGGACGCAGCATTCCGCGACCTCGGGCTCCGTCTTGGCTATCTCGTCGACGACGAGTTTCCACGCCGCGCGCGTCTCCGGACTCGCCTGGGAGCAGAGCCTGCGGCGCGAGATGAACATCACCGCCTGGGCGTTTGCGAAACACTCGTGGACGACCGGAGCGTCCTGGGTCTTCGCCGTGCGGTCCTCGCCGGTGCGGTCGGTGCGCTGCGTCGAGACGAAGTGCTCGATGCCGAACTTGTGGCGGACGAAGTGGACGCTCACCCAGTAGGGAAGATCCTCCCACTTCCAGTTGAAGCAGAGCTTCCTGACGGGAGAATGCTCGGCGAGGAGTATGCGCTTCTTCCAGCGGGAAGAAGGCTCATTCCTGCCCTCCTCCTGGCGAATGGTGGTGCGGGCCGCATCCGCGACCTCGCGCCACGTACCCTTCACCTTCATGAACTTCACCTTCGCCATCTTGCCCGCCTGTCTCCTTCGATCACCAGGTCGGCAGCTCGTGTCCCGTGACCGTGCAGGTGGGATTGCCGTCTTCCGTGGCGGGAAGCGCGTACTTGCCGCCCTGGGGGCACTTTGGCATCTGCCTGATGTATTTGTCGTTTCCGATGATGTCGGCCCAGCCGGGATTCTCGACGCCCGCCATCCTGGCCTGCTCGACGGCGGCCTGGATCTGCTTCAGGTTGCTGATGCAGGCGTTGGACCTGGCCACCGTGCGATAGTTCGTGAAGTTCTGGGTCGCGGCCGGAACGACGATGTCCACCACGTCTTCCATATCGACGACGCACCCGAGCGTCACGACGGAACCGTCGCGCTCGACTTCGCACGCCTCGCGGTAGATGTCGGCGAATTCCTTGAAGTATTTCGCGTCTCCCGCGGGCAGTGGAACATCGATCAGGCCGGGCAGGACCGACTGTCCGCAGCACTGCAATGCCGCGCAGCCGATGCGGCACGCGAAGGCATATACGTTCGCGGCGCCCTCGACGATCTTGGCGAGCTCTGCGGAACCCGCGTCGAGCGTCAGGACCGAGCCGAGGACGTCTTCGGAGGCCTTGACGTCGACGGTGACGCTGCCGATGTCGAGAAGCATCTTGACGAGGTCCTTGTCGCCGCACTTCTCGCCGTACTCCTCGACGGTCCTGCGGCAGTCGAAGAGATCGACGAGCGTCGAGACGTCGGCAGTCTGGAAACGGGCGACCGTGTCGCCGTCGAGGTCCGTCAGGTCGTCGAACGAGTCTGAGGTCGCGCCCTCGCCGTCCTTGTAGAGCCTGACCATCTTCTCGAGGGCGCCAGTGTCGGGCGCGGCGATCACGTACGTGTCGTCGACGAAGGCAAGGGTCGAACGGCCGAGCTTGGGGAGGACGCACGTGAGCGCCGGAGCGCCGGCCACCTGGGACTCCTGTCCGTCGACAAGCCCCTTGACCATGTCGACCAGCGTCGCGCCCTGCTCGTTCTTCGCCTTCAGGTCGGCCTTGACGACGATCGCCGCCGTCGGCTCGGGCGACGACTTGTCCATGCCCACCGTCGCGACGGCCCACTCGACGTCGAAGCAGCGGAAGTTCTTCTTGTACTGCTCGATGGCCTCCTCGTACGCCTTCTCGGCCTCCTCGCGCATGTCCTTGGGGAGCTTGTCGATGACCATCTCGGCGATGTCCTTCACGTTCAGAAGCGTCCTGTCGACGTCGAGGTAGCAGGCGGCGACCGTGTTGGCCGGGAGCCTGACGTCTCCGCCGCATCCGGCGAGAATCAGCGATGCGGCAACGGCCGCGACGATACCAAGCATTTTTTTCATGTCTCTTCTCCTTTGTTGTTTAACCTGAACTCAGCGAACTACGAAATTGACCATGCGCTTCGGGACGGCGATGACCTTGACGATCGTCTTCCCGTCGAGGAACTTCGCGACGTCCGGATTCGCCTTCGCCGCGGCCTCCATCTCGGCGGGTGTCGCCGCGACGGGAACCTTGACGCGTCCGCGAAGCTTCCCGAGCACCTGCACGGGAATCTCGATCTCGTCCTCGACGAGCGCCTTCGGGTCGTACTCCGGCCACGGCTCGTAGGCGAGCGACCTGTCGTGCCCGAGGAACTGCCAGAGCTCCTCGCCGAGATGAGGCGCGAACGGAGCGAGGCAGAGGACGAACTTCTCGAGGAACTCCTTCGGGAGGTCGCCCGCCTTCGCGTACTCCTCGGCCTCGTTGACGTAGACCATCATCGCGGATATGCCCGTGTTGAAGTTCATCGTCTCGATGTCCTCGCCGACCTTCTTGACCATGGCGTTCAGGGTCTTGGCCTCCGCCTTCGTCATCGGACGGTCCGAGACCTTCGTCTCCGTGACGAGCCTGTTGGACCTCTTGAGGAACCTGAACACGCCCTCGACGCCCTTGGTCTGCCAGGGCTTCACGACCTGCAGCGGGCCCATGAACATCTCGTAGAGACGCAGGGAGTCGGCGCCGTAGTCCCGCACGACGTCGTCGGGATTGACCACGTTCTTGAGGCTCTTGGACATCTTCGCCGGGAACTCGACGAGTTCCTCCATTACGGACTGGTCCTCGCCCTCCATCTCCCAGTTTGCCGGTCCGAAGGGCTTTCCGTCGCGCCACTCGACCCTGTCCATTGGAATGAGCGCGCCGCGCCTGTTCTTGTAGGCGAGGCCGAGAATCATTCCCTGGTTGACCAGGCGCTGGAACGGCTCGTCCGTAGGGACGAGTCCGAGATCGAAGAGGACCTTGTGCCAGAAGCGGCTGTAGAGAAGGTGAAGGACCGCGTGCTCCGCGCCGCCGACGTAGAGATCCACGGGGAGCCACTTCTTGAGGAGCTCCCTGTCGCAGAACGCCTTGTCGTTGTGCGGGTCGATGTAGCGGAGGTAGTACCAGCACGAACCGGCCCACTGCGGCATCGTGTTCGTCTCGCGCACGCCCTTCTTCCCGGTCCTGGGATCGACGACGTTCACCCAGTCCGCAGCCTTCGCGAGCGGCGGCTCGCCGGTTCCGGTGGGCTTGTAGTCCGCCAGCTCCGGAAGCGTCAGCGGAAGGTCTTCCTCGGGAACGAGGCTCTGCGTTCCGTCCTCCCAGTGGATGACCGGGAACGGCTCGCCCCAGTAGCGCTGGCGCGAGAAGAGCCAGTCGCGTAGCTTGTACTGCGTCTTCGCCTTGCCGACGCCCTTCTCCTCGAGCCACCTGATCATCGCCGGACGCGCGGCTTCGACGGAGAGCCCGTTGAGAAAACCGGAGTTCACCATCACGCCGGTGGCGATGTCGGTGAACGCCTCGCTGCCGGTGTAGGGGACGCGAGAAATCAACTCCGAATTATCCGAAGCCTTCGCTAACGCTCCGGCATCTACAGAAGGCGCAGCGTTAGCTGAGCCGTCGGACTTTTCGGAGTCGGCTTTTCCTGCCGGCGCCACGACCTGGTAGACCGGGAGGTTGAACACCTTGGCGAAGTCGAAGTCGCGCTCGTCGTGCGCGGGGACGGCCATGATGGCGCCCGTGCCGTAGCTCGCGAGAACGTAGTCCGAGATGAAGATGGGCAGCCTGTCGCCGTTGACGGGATTTACTCCGACGACCCCGTCCAGCCTGACGCCGGTCTTCTCCTTGTTGAGCTCCGTGCGCTCGAGGTCGCTCTTGGACGCCGCCTTCTTCTGGTAGGCCTTGACGTCCTCGGCGTTCTTCAGGACGCCCTCGGCAAGCCACTTCCCGACGAGCCTGTGTTCGGGGGACAGCACCATGTACGTCGCGCCGAAAAGCGTGTCGCACCTTGTCGTATAGACGGTAATGACCTCATCGCGTCCGTCGACGCCGAAATCGACGAGAGCGCCGGTGGACCTGCCGATCCAGTTGCGCTGCATCTCCTTGATGCCTTCCGGCCAGTCGAGCCTGTCAAGCCCCTCGAGGAGCCTGTCGGCGTAGGCCGTGATCTTCAGCATCCACTGGCGCATCGGACGGCGCTCGACGGGATGGTTGCCGCGCTCGGAGCGTCCGTCTATGACCTCCTCGTTGGCCAGGACGGTTCCGAGGGCCGGACACCAGTTGACCGGCACTTCGGCGACGTAGGCGAGGCCCTTCCTGTAGAGCTGCTCGAAGATCCACTGTGTCCACCTGTAGTACTTCGGATCCGTCGTGTTGACCTCGCGGTCCCAGTCGTAGGAGAATCCGAGCGAGCGGATCTGCTCGCGGAAGCGGTCCACGTTCTTCTTCGTCGTGACGGCGGGATGGGTGCCGGTCTCGACGGCGTACTGCTCGGCGGGAAGGCCGAACGCGTCCCAGCCCATCGGATGAAGGACGTTGAAGCCCTTCATCCGCTTGTAGCGGCAGAGGATGTCCGTCGCGGTGTAGCCCTCCGGATGGCCGACGTGAAGTCCGGCGCCGGACGGATACGGGAACATGTCGAGACAGTAGAACTTCCTGCCCTCCGCCGACATGTCGGTCGCGAAAGTCTTGTTCTCAAGCCAGAACTTCTGCCACTTCTTCTCGATCGCTGAAAAATTGTAGTCGCTCATTGCTGCTTCATGCTCTCGGCATACTCGGCGATCGCCTTCTCTATCTGGCCGCTGACGTCGTTCGTCGCCGCGGCGACGCCGGCCTTGACGGCGTAGAATATCCCCTTGTGTGTCGAGTTGCCGTGGGTGATTATTACCGCGCCGGGCACGCCCAGGAGCGGCGCTCCGCCGTAGACCTCGGGGTCCATCTGGTTCTTGAGGGCCTTGAACGCCCCCTTGAGCATGAGCGCGCAGATCTTGCGGAAGAGCGTCTTCTTGAGCTCGGCCTTGACCCAGCCGCCCATTGCCTTGGCGACGGACTCGACGGTCTTGAGGACGACGTTTCCGACGAAGCCGTCGGCGACGGCGACGTCGATCCTGCCTCCGCAGATGTCGTGGCCCTCGATGTTGCCGACGAAATTCATCCCGTTGATCTTCTGCAGGAGCGGATAGGTCTCGTGGACCAGTTCGTTGCCCTTGCAGTCCTCGGTGCCGATGGAGAGAAGTCCGACGCTCGGCTTCTCGCGTCCCAGCACCGCGCTGGAATAGACGTTGCCCATTATCGCGAACTGGGCCAGCCATTCTGGATGGCAGTCCATGTTCGCACCGGAGTCCAGCAGGAGGATCGGACGGTCCGGGGTGTTCGTCGGGAGGATCATCGCGATCGCCGGACGCTTCACGCCCGATATGCGGCCGAGGTTGAGAATCGCGCTGGTGGCGACCGCTCCGGAATTGCCGGCGGACACGAAGACGTCCGCGCGCTTCTCCTTGACGAGGCGCATCGCGACGTTGATCGAGCAGTCCTTCTTCCTGCGGACCGCCTCGACGGGAACGTCGGTCATCTCGATTTCCTCGGGCGCGTGGACGATTTCAAGCGTCCCCTTCTCGACAGCTTCCTGAAAGAGCGCCTTGCGGTCCTTTGAAAAGCACTCGGACACCTTCTGTATCGCGGCCATCTGGCCGACGAGAAGGATCTTGACGTCCGGGATGGCGCATGCGGCCTCGACGGCGCCGACGACTATCTGCTTGGGGGCGTAGTCGCCCCCCATTGCATCAAGTGCAATCCTCGTCATAGGAAAATCCTATTACGGGACAAAACCTCACTTGGCGGCGTCTACGGCGACGACCTTGCGGCCCTTGTAGGTTCCGCACTTCGGGCACGCGCGGTGGGCGCGCTTGGCGGCTCCGCACACGGGGCACGTGGAGACCTGGGCGAGAATCGGCTTCTCCAGCTGAGCGACGCGCTCGCGTTTACGCCTCTTAGAGACACGGTTCTTGGGACTTGCCATTGTCTGTTACTCCTTCTTTTCTTTCTGCTTCAAGTGTTTCTGTCAACCTTCAATCCGTCAAGCGCGTTCCAGCGGTCGTCCCGGACCTCTTCCCTTTTCTGGGCGATTCCGCGGCAACCCTCCGAGCAAAGCGGGTATGTCGGTAGAGTGAGTATTATACTCTCTCTTGCGTCCGTAGTCAAATCGGCGAACTGCTGTCCATCGGCGACTTCAAGGCTGACCGTGTAGTCCTCGACCCTGATCGTGGTGTCGAAAGTCCTGCCGCAGCGGCTGCAGACGAGATCGAAATCCTGCTCGAGGGAGCCGCGGACGAGGAGCTCGTTGCCGAACAGCTGGGCGTGGAGGCGGTAGCGGACCGGACCAAAGGGCTTTACGAACTTCTCGTCCAGGTCGATGATATCCGCCTCTCCCGCGAAGTCCTCGCCTTCGGGGTCCATCCTCGCAACGTCGACGAGTAGCTTCTCTGCGGTCTCTTCAGCCATATATACGCGAAAACCGCCTTTCGGCGGTGCTGTCTTCAGATTGGTGCTCGGGGCGGGACTCGAACCCGCAAGGAGTTACCCATATGCACCTCAAGCATACGTGTCTGCCAATTTCACCACCCGAGCAGTGAAAACGGGGTATAGTATATCATATCCCCGCCGTGCACGCAAGGGGGTGAAATTGGAAAAATTTCCTGTCAGTAGTTCTCGGGCTCGATCTGGAAGTAGGCCTTCGGATGGTCGCAGACCGGGCACTTCTCGGGAGCGCTCTCGCTCTCGATGATCGCGCCGCAGTTGCGGCACTGCCAGCGGTTCTTGCCGATGCGGACGAAGACCTCGTTCTTCTCGATGTTCGCCGCGAGCTTGCGGTAGCGCTCCTCGTGGTGCTTCTCGATCTCGGCGACCTTGGCGAAGAGGAACGCGAGCTTCGTGAAGCCCTCCTCCTTGGCCTCCTCGCTCATGCGCTTGTACATCTCCGTCCACTCCTCGTGCTCGCCGGCGGCGGCCGCAAGGAGGTTCGCCGGCGTGTCGCCGATTCCGTCGAGCGCCTTGAGCCAAAGCTTGGCGTGCTCCTTCTCGTTGAGCGCCGTCTCCTGGAAGATGGCCGCGATCTGCTCGTAGCCTTCCTTCTTCGCGCGCGACGCGAAGTAGTCGTACTTGTTGCGAGCCTGAGATTCTCCGGCAAACGCCTGCAGCAGATTCTTCTCGGTCTTGGATCCCTTGAGTTCCATTCTTTATACCCCTTTCC
>JAFONM010000046.1 GCA_017418445.1 Kiritimatiellia bacterium | reverse complement strand
TCGCCCTTCGTCGCATACGCCTTGTTCGCAAAGTCAACGAACTTCTGGAAATTCGCGCTGTAGTTTGCATTTACCTGTCCTGGCATTGTCCCCCCCTTAACTTTAAACTTTAAACATTAAACTTTAAACTTCTCAACCTGTATACACACAATCCGCGAAAAGGTTACACATGGACGAATCCGCTTGAAAGCATGTCGTGATGCGAATCGTCCACTTTCCGGGCCGCGGGCTGCTCGGCTTCGGCCTCGCGCAGACCCGCAAGCGCCGTGCGCCAGTTCTCCGTCTGGTTGACAAGCGACTCGAGTCCCGCGGCGAGCGATTCGACGTCCACCAGAGCCAACGGGAACGGGCGCACCAAGGCGTACGCGCCGGTTTCCGGGTTCTGGCAGAGCGTCGCGCCCGCAGTGGCGCGCAGCAGGAAGTTGGCCTTGAGCATCATGGCGCCGAACGCGCCGTTCGCGTCTGGCGGCGGAAGCCCGATCTCCGCGCACGCGACCAGACTCCGCGACTCCGGGTCTTCTATCAGCTCCACGCGGATGCCGTCGACCTCGAGCTCCGCGACGCCGTCCGCGCCGTCGAGCCCTTCGACGCCGTATTTCGCGGCAAACGCCGCGAGCAACTCCCTGAATTCCATCTCAGTCCCCCTTGCCAGAATTAAACAGTTTTCAATGTTGGTATATATTGTACCAAATTCAGCCGAGGGCGGCGAACAGTATTTCGGCGGTATTGACGGTGCAGGGCGGGTGTGGTAGAATAGCCGCCGGAATTCGGATCGAAACGAAATGGCGAAACAGTCAGGACAGGACCACAACCGGCAGAAGAAGGCGGCGGTGATAAACGACTTCACGGGCTTCGGCAGATGCTCGCTTGCGGTCGCCGCGCCCATACTGTCCGCGATGAAGGTCCAGTGCTGCGCCGTCCCGACCGCGATCTTCACGAACCACACCGGATTCGAGCACTTCTCCTGGAGGGACTGCACCGACAGGCTCGACGACTACATCAGGGACTGGAGGGCGACGGGACTCCGTTTCGACGCTATAGCATCGGGATTCCTGGGCTCGGCGAGGCAGGTGAAGTTCGTCCGACGGTTCATCGACGCCTTCCGCACTCCGAAGACGCTCGTAGTCGTCGATCCCGTCATGGGAGACTACGGAAAGCTCTACCCGACCTACGACCGGAATCTTGCGGAATCGATGCGCGAACTGATGTCCGTCGCGGACGTCCTCACGCCGAACCTCACGGAGGCGTGCGTACTTGCCAACAGGGAATACGACCCCGAAATCGGCGACGAGGGGCTCGAGGAGCTGTGCAGCGCTCTCGCGGCGCCGCGCTCCGCGCGCATCGTCGTTTCAGGGATACGCCGCGGAGACACGATCTTCAACTGCGTGTACAAGCGCGGATCGAGGATCGAGATGATCGGAACGAAGGCGGTCGGTCCGGACCGCAGCGGCACGGGCGACGTGTTCTCGGCCGTGATCGTCGGAGACCTCGTCCGAGGGACGAATTTCGCCGATGCCGTGAGACATGCGGCGGACTTCGTGAGGCACGCCATGGAGCGCACCGTGGAAATGGACCTCCCCGTAACGGACGGACTCGCGGTAGAGGAGGTCCTTGGCGATCTGGCGGCGCGTCAGCCGCAGTGGAAGTAGTTCTTGACGAGCTCCGCCATCTCGTACTTCGACTTCATCACCTTGGCGCGAAGCGTGCGGTCGTCGAAGGACTTCAGCTCGGCGATGATCCCGTCGATCATGGCCTTGGAGAAAACGCCCTTCTCCTCGTAGGCGGCGCGCTGACGCTCCAGGACGTCCGCCGAGGCGGCGCAGCTGTCCGGCAGCGTCGCGAGGCGCTTCAACAGCGCCGCGTTCTCCTTCTTGTGGATGTTGACGTTCACGTACGTCGCGTCCGCCACCTTGAGCGCGTCCTTCATCGCGAAGCCGCGGCGGCAGGCGACGCACAGGGCCGCCATCAGGAGGTAGACGTTCGCGGAGGCGTCGGGAGAACGCATCTCGACCGTCTGCTTCTGACGCGTGTCGTACTTCGATGCGGTCTCGGCGGGGTTCGCCTGGCGGCACATGTCGGTCTTCCCCGACCAGCCCAGCGGGACGCGCACGAGGACGGACCTGTTGCGGTCGCCCCAGCACACGTTGGTCGGCGCCTCCTGGTGCGGGACGAGGCGGAGGTAGCTCGTGGGATTGCGGTTGCCGAACGCGGTGATCGACGGCGCGAGCTCCATCATTCCGGCGATCGCGCGCTTCGCGGTGTCGCTGATTACGCCGTTCCTGAGCATCTGGTTGACGCCGTTCTTCATGAGGCGCATGTGGATGTGGAGACCGGAGCCGGCCTTGCCGACGGTGATCTTCGGCGCGAAGGTGACGTCGTAGCCGTACTTCGAGCCGAGGTTGCGGATGATCCACTTCGCGATCGACAGCTGGTTAGCGGCGTCCTCGGCGGGGCACGGAAGGAACTCGACCTCGTTCTGCTCGTAGACGAGTCCGTCCTGGGTGAAGTTGCCCACCTCGCTGTGTCCGTACTTGATGCGTCCGCCGGCCTGCGCGATCGCGAGCATGCACTTCTGGCGGAACTCGCCGAACTTCGCGAACGGGGCGGACTCATGGTATCCCCGCTGATCCTTCGCGGGGAAGGTCATGGGGTCGGCCGCGATCACGTAGTACTCGAGCTCGCCCATCGCCTGGAACTCGAGTCCTGTCTCCTTCCTGAAGACGCTGCAGGCCTTGGCGAGCGTGTACTCGGGCGAGGACTCGAGAGGATCGCCGTCCTTGTTGAAGAACGAGCAGAGGAGGCAAAGCGTCGGGAGCTCGGCGAACGGATCCACGAAAGCCGTCGAATAGCGGGGGATCACGTAGAGGTCGGACGAACTCGCCTCGATGTAGGAAAAGAGGGAGGATCCGTCGACTCGCTCGCCGCAGGTGAGGATCTCGTCCAGGTAGGCGTCGTCGTTGATGACGAAGTTGAGCGTCTTGAGCCGTCCGTCACCGCCGGCGTACATGAAGTTCACGTGGCGGATGGACTTCGCCTTCATGAAACGCTTGATGTCGGCCTTCCTGAAAGAGGCGCGAGGCTTGCGGAGAAACGATACGATGTCCGTAGTGTTGAGTTCTATCGGGTTCATTTGTCTGTCTTTCGTACTTGTTTGAATGGCGATATTATATCAAAACTTCGCCCTGCGCGGACGCCAGTCTGCCGGAAATGGTATAATAGCGGCCCGAAAGGAAAGATCGTCGAAATGAGCGTATTCGAAATCGGAATGCTTGCATGCTTCGGCTTCTCGTGGCCGTTCTCGATCGCAAAAAGCCTCAGGACACACGTCGTCGAGGGGAAGAGCCCCCTTTTCATGTGGATAGTCATCCTGGGATATCTCTTCGGCATAGCCCACAAGGCGGTATACGACATGAACTGGGTGACATGGCTCTATGCCGCCGACCTGCTCCTCGTGGCGACCGACCTGTTCCTCTACTACCGGTACGCGGGCAAGGGGAGTAAAGTGGCTGGTGGTTAGTGGCTGGCGGCTGGCGGGCATTGCGCCAAACGGCCACTTTTAGTATAATATTGAGAATGAAATTCGTCAATGTCTGCCGCATCGCGATGGTCCTCGGGACGGCCCTGTGCCTCACCGGGTGCTTCACCATCCAGAGGGCGAAGATAAAGAGCACGGACAAGGAGCACGTATACGTCGCAAACTATGGCTGGTATCTCTTTCACACCGTCCCCGTAGCCTGCGGAAACGCGAACAGGGACAGGTGGCTTCCGTGGGTGATGTTCCGCGACGACGTGACGATGGACAAGGTGCAGGGGCGCTTCATGGAGTACGCGAACGGTCAGAGGATGGGCGTCGAGGACATGTGCTACACGGTGACGGATTCCGTAATGCTTTCGATTCCGGGAATCGACCTGCCGATTCCGGTGCCGTACCTGCTCACCTACCGCGAAGTGCAGCTTTCGGGAACGCTGGTCAGCGCCGACAGGCACCCGACCGCGGAGAAGGAGGATGGCGCAAAATGAAAAAGCCGCTTCTTTGCCTCTGTCTCGCCGCGATCTTCCTCGCCTCCGGATGCGCCAGCGTCAACTACAGCGACAAGGGCGGGGTCTCGATGGTCGTAGTGGCCAATACCGGCTGGTACTTCCTCAATCTCATACCTCTGGCATCGGGCGATCCCGACGAGCCGGGATGCTTCTGGCCGTGCCTCTTCCGCCAGAAGACTACGCTCGCCAACAACATCAAGATGCTCGACTACGCCGTCACGGAGAAGAACGCCCTCGGCGTCAGGGACGTGACGACGCACACGACGGACGAAAGCGTCCTTTTCATACTGTTCAAGCGCCATGCGATATACACGAGCGCGGAACTCGTCTTCAACAGGGAAGACGCCGACTGGGAAACCGACTTGAAACCGGAAGAATGAAGATAACAAGGTCAGTGCGCAGGCTCGAAGGGTACGTCCCGGGCGAACAGCCCGGGTCGACCCGCGTCGTCAAGCTCAACACCAACGAGAACCCGTATCCGCCCTCCCCGGCGTGCGCGAAGGTCCTCGCGTCCTTCGACGCCGGGAGGCTGCGCAAGTATCCGGACCCGGAATTCTCGAAGCTGCGCGCCGCGATAGCGAAGCGCTTCGGGACGACCCCTTCCCGCGTGTTCGTCGGAAACGGATCGGACGAGATACTCGCCCTTTCGGCGCGGGCCTTCGTGGAGAACGACGAGAAGATCGCCTCGCTCGACCCGAGCTACTCGCTCTACAAGACCCTCGCGGCGATACGCGACGTCGAGTGGATCGGCGACGATTCCCCCTCGCGACGCAGTCTCGACCGCAGGGTCAGCCTCTTCCTCTGGACGAATCCGAACGCCCCTACGGGCAGGCTCGCGGCGGTTTCGAGAATCGCCGCGTTCGCACGCAGGTTCCCCGGCGTCGTAATCGTCGACGAGGCGTATGCGGACTTCGCCCGCTGGAACGCGATGGAGCTCGCGACCGCCCCGCGCAACAAAAACGTAATCGTGATGCGGACCTTCTCGAAGAGCTACTCGCTCGCCGGGCTGAGGGTCGGCTTCTGCATCGGTCCCGAGGACCTCATCGCCGCCCTCTACAAGGTGAAGGACTCCTACAACGTCGACGCGATCGCGCAGGACGTCGCACTCGCCGCGTTCAACGACCGCGCGTACCACAGGCGGACGGTCGCAGCCGTCGTGAGGACGAGGAACGCGTTCGCGCAGGAGCTTCTGAGGCGAGGGTGGGACGTCGAACCGAGCGACTCCAACTTCCTGTTCGCGAAGCCTCCGGCGCGGGCAGGCGCCGCGGACGTCTTCGACGCGCTCAGGAGGCGCAGGATATTCGTGCGGTACTTCCCGGGTCCGCTGACCGGAGACCGCCTGAGGATAACGATAGGAACCGACGCGCAGATGGAGACGCTCCTCTCCGCTCTCGACAGGATAACCGGATGAAGGATTTCTTCCGAGGAGTTCGCCGCCACATAGAGCGGCTCGACGTCACGCATCTCCGCGAAGAGTATGCGAGGCTCTCGGACGAAGCGGCCTCGCTCGACGCCCTCTTCGCGACGCTTGCCGAGGGAATCATGGTCCTCGACCGCGACGGCGCGATACTCAAGGCCAACCCGGCCGTCTCGAGGCTTCTCGGCATGGATCCGGAGGACGCGATCGATGCGCTGGCGATCCCCCTCGGGAAGGCGTCGAAGCGCGAAATCGGGATAACATATCCGGACGCCCGCACTCTCGAGATGCAGACGGTCCCGATCGACGACGCGAAGACGCTCGTCCATCTCCGCGACGTCTCGGCGGAGAAGGAGCGCACCGAGGAGGAGCTCCGCGTCGGCGCGACGCGCGCGGTCCGTGATCTCGCGGCCGGAGTCGCCCACGAAATCGGGAATCCCCTCAACGCCCTTTCTCTCAACCTCCAGCTCCTCAAGCGCACGGCCGGCGACGACGAATCCATAGACGAATGTCTCAGACAGGTGGAGCGGCTCGAGGGAATCCTCAGGGGATTCCTCCAGGCCCTTCGTCCGTCGAAGCCGAACCTCGCACCTGGATCCGTCGCGGAACCGGTAAGGAACTGCCTCGCGACGATGAAGGCCCAGCTCGAGCAGCGCCACATATCGGTGACGCTCGACCTCGCGGGGGCGATACCGCCCGTCGCGATAGACAAGGACCAGATGGAGCAGGTCTTCTTCAATCTGGTGAAGAACTCGCTCGAGGCGATGCGCGACGGAGGCGAGATCGACATCGACATATCGTCCGACGACAACGACGTCGTGGTCAGGATCTCGGACGACGGACTCGGAATGGGCGCCGAGCAGGTGGCCCACCTCTTCGAGCCGTACAGGACCTCGAAGGAGCACGGCACAGGGCTCGGGCTCATGATATCCCAGAGGATAGTCCGCGACCACGGCGGATCCATAGCGGTCGAGTCGAACCCCGGCGAAGGGACGTCCTTCACGATACGCCTGCCGCGGCTCGAGCGCCGCGTGAGGGAACTGAAATAGGGGCGGGAGACGGAATGGCGAAGCCGAAGATACTCATAGTAGACGACGAGAAGCCCACCCGCGACGTGATGGCGCGGATTCTCGGCGCCAGCTACGAGTGCATCACGGCCCCGGACGGAGAGATCGCCCTCGAGACGCTCGCCGCGAATCCGGACACCGCCCTTCTCGTCACGGACTACAGGATGCCCGGCATGAACGGCATCGACCTCGTCAGGAAGGCGAAGGAGTCCCACCCGTCGCTCGCGGCGATACTCGTCACGGCGTTCGGGGAGATAGACCTCGCGGTCGAGGCGATGAAGGACGGCGCGGACGACTTCCTCACGAAGCCGATCACGGACCTCAGGCAGATGGAGCTGAGGGTCGCGAAGGCGATCGAGAGGCACGCGCTGATGAAGCGCGTCGAGACGCTCGAGCAGGAGCTCGGGGACGGCGGCGCGATCGGATCGTTCACCGGCAGTTCGCCCGCGATGGAAAAGGTCTACAGGCTCATCCGCAAGGTCGCGCCGACGGACGCGACGGTCCTCGTGGAGGGTCCGAGCGGATCCGGCAAGGAACTCACCGCGCGTGCGATCCACGACCTCTCGCGCCGCAAGGACGGTCCGTTCGTCGCCGTCGAATGCGCGTCGCTGCCTCCCACCCTTCTCGAGAGCGAACTCTTCGGAGCCGTCAAGGGCGCGTACACGGGCGCGATCGACCGCGCGGGATGCTTCGAGACGGCGAACGGCGGAACCCTGTTCCTCGACGAGATCGGCGAGATACGCGAGGACGTCCAGGTGAAGCTCCTCCGGGTCCTGGAGACGCACACCTTCCAGCGAGTCGGCGAGGCCGTCACGCGCAAGTCGGATTTCCGCCTCATAGTCGCGACGAACAGGAACCTGGCCCGGCTCGCGGCGGAGGGGAAGTTCCGCGAGGACCTCTACTACCGGCTCAACGTCATAGAGATAAGGACTCCCGCCCTCTCCGAGCACCGCGAGGACATCGCGCCGCTCGCGAAGCGGTTCGTGAAGGAGTTCGCCGCCGCGAACGGAACCGCCGTGACGGGCATCGACGCGAAGGCGATCAGGGTCCTAGAGGACTACTCGTGGCCGGGCAACGTCCGCCAGCTTCGAAACGCGATCGAGCGCATGGTCGTTCTTTCCTCCGGCGGCAGGCTCACGGTCGACGACATCCCGGAGGAGATCGCGGACGCCGCGGCGGCGAAGCCCGCGCAGGCCGCCGGGACCGCGACGCCGCCGGAGGAGAACGGCGGCGAGGCGTCCCTTGCCGAAACCGAGAAGGCGAAGATCCTCGCCGTCCTCGCGGAATCCCGCAACAACAAGTCCGAAGCCGCGCGCAGACTCGGCATCTCCCGCCGCACCCTTCACCGCAAGATAAAGGAATGGAGTTCGGAATGACCGCTTCCTCGTTGATCCTTGCAGTCTCCTTCCTGCCGTTCTTCGAGGCGAAGAACACCGTGGCGAACTACATTCTCGTTCCGCCGGCGGAAGGCGCCGGGGAAGTCTCTGCGGAGAAGCCGAACCTGGAGACACACTCCAAGTGTCCCGTCTGCGAAGGCAGGGGGAAACTCGACCTTATCGAACCCGACCACGGCCAGTACCAGGGCAGGCTGGGGACGCCGAACAGGAAGAAGACCGTAAAGTGCACATTCTGCGGCGGCGACGGCGGCATGGAGGCCTACATCGACCCGATCGGACTCCGTGCCCAGGTCGCAAAGGACCGCGAAAAGTTCGAGGCCGACCACCTGGCCAAGGGCGACATCCCCGTTGGCTGCGCCTTCGTGCCGCGCGATGCCTACGACTCGCTGGAGGCGAAGGAGACCGCCGGGGACAGGGAAGACAGGGAGAAGAGGCGCGAGGCGAAGAAACAGCGCAAGGAAAAGCTCAAGATGATCGAGTCCTCCTACGGCAAGCCGTGCAAGGCGTGCAACTGGACGGGAATCGAGCCCTGCGAGAAGTGCGACGGCAAGGGATGGATCAAATGCCCGAACGACGACTGCAAGAGCGGCTGGAGCATCGTGAAGACCTCGACGAAGTCAACGAAACGCTCGTCCGGCGGCGGCCTCAGCGGAAGCTGGCGCAGCTCGGGATCGCGAAACGTGACGCGCACCTCGGAGAAGATCAACGTGTCGATCTGTCCCGAATGCGGCGGAGCCGGCAAGGTTGCGTGTCCGGTGTGCGGCGGGCGAAAGGCCCGTCCGTGCGAAAAGTGCAAGGGGATGGGCGTCAAGAAAGACCACTGAGACATGAGACTCAAACCGATAGACCTGCAGCTTCCAGACATCCGACTCATGACGAAGATCGGAGAGGGAGGCATGTCGGAAGTATGGAAGGCGATGGACCTCGCCAACAACCGCGTGGTCGCAGTAAAGATACTCAATCCGGAGTTCACGCAGAACATCGAGGACGTGCAGCAATTCCAGGCCGAGGAAAAGACGATGGAGATGATCGACCATCCCGGCATCGTCAAGAGCTACCAGATGCGCTATACCGAGGGACTCTGGTACTTCATAATGGAATACGTCGACGGCTACAACTTCGGAGCCCTCCTGCAGCGCAAGCAGCACCTCCAGGAGGTCGACTGCCTGCTGATATGCGAATCGGTCGCCGCGGCGCTCGACTACGCGTGGAACGGCTACGGAATCGTCCACTGCGACGTCAAGCCGGACAACATCATGGTCAACACGGACGGCGTCGTGAAGCTCACCGACCTCGGGCTCTGCCACACGTTCCAGTACCTCAAGAACGGACTGCAGGAGGCGCCCGAGCACGTGATGGGCACCCCGGCATACATATCTCCCGAGCAGGTCTACGGCGACCTGGAGCCCGACTGCCGGGCGGACATCTATTCGCTCGCGGCGTCGCTCTACCATCTCGCGACGGGGCGCGTCCTCTTCCCCGGACTCGGCAACGAGGACATGATGAAGGCGCATTGCGACGAAACTCGCCAGGCGAGGGATCCGCGTCTCTACCACGCCTCCATATCCGAAGGCTTCTGCCAGCTTCTCGAGGCGATGCTCGTCAAGAACCGGGACTACCGCATACCCTCGTGGGGCGACGTATACTCGATGTGCCAGGAGATCGAGAAAGGCGTCTCGTTCAAGCCTCGCGCGACACCGGGCGTCTCGTCCCTGGGGCTGAGGTCATGAAGCCGGCGAAACGCAGAGGCGACGCGGACGCGGTGGTCGTCCTGAGCGGCGGGCAGGACAGCGCCATCTGCCTCAAGCTTGCGGCGGACAAGTACGGCCCGGAGCGCGTCGCCGCCATCACCTTCGCCTACGGGCAGCGTCACTCGATAGAGACCCGCTACGCGAAATCGCTCGCGCGCACGTTCGGCGTGAAGCGCCACAGGACTGTAAGGCTCGGCTTCTACAAGGACCTCACCACAAACGCCCTTCTCGACAGGCAGATTCCGATCGAACGCAAGAAAGGCTCGACGTGTCCCTCCACGGTCGTAGAGGGAAGAAACGCGTTCTTCCTCCTCGCCGCGGGAGTCTGGGCGAAGAGCCTGGGCGCCAGGACGATCTACACGGGGGTCTCGGAGGCGGACTACTCCGGATACCCCGACTGCCGGAAGGAGTTCATCCGAGCGCAGGAGAAGGCGATGCGCCTCGCGATGCTGTGGCCCTTCAGGATCGTCACGCCGTTCATGCACAGGACGAAGGCGCAGGAATGGGCGCTCGCGGACAGGCTCGGGATACTCGACCTCGTCCGCAGGAAGACCGTCACCTGCTACAGGGGCGTTCCCGGCGACGGCTGCGGCGAATGCCCGGCCTGCAGGCTCCGCGCCCGCGGACTCGAGGAGTACCTGAAGTCTAGACGTCGCCCAGAAGCGCGGTGACGAGCGCCGACAGCCTCGAGAGGAGGCGCTTCTTTATCTGGTCCACGTTCGCGCGGGAGATTCCGAGACTGGTCGCGACGGACTCCGGATTCTCGCGTTCGAGCGCCACCCGGCGGAACACCGTCCTGTGCATCGGATTCACCGACTCGTCCGAAAGGAGCTGCGCTATCGCGAGCTCGAGCGCGTCGGATTTCAGCGTCGCCGCGTCGTCGTCCGCCGGCGCAGCCGCCTGCCGCTCCTTGCGGTAGTCCGCGCGCACCTCGCCTTCGCGCCTTCCCCTTCTCGCCGCGTCGAGCGCCTTGTGGTTGAGGATGCTCGTCAGGTAGTTGTGGAAGCTTCCCTTCGTCTCCGGCGAATACCTGTAGTCCGGAAGTATCCTGGACAGGGCGAGCATCGTCTCCTGCACCAGGTCGTCCTCGTCGAGCAGCGGGAAGCGCGAACGGAGAAAGGAGCGCATCAGGGGCTCGTAGCGAGAGTACAGCTCGTTCCATCTGGCGCTGCGCGGATCGTCCGCCAGCGTCGCCAGCAGCGAGACGGATGTCGTCGGGACGCGGCTCACGACTTCGTCTCCAGCACCTTCGACGCGCGCCATCCACCCCAGACAATGGGGCGCCACGGGCGGATGCCCTTCACCACCTTGACCACCCTGTCGTTCCGGTCGAGGAACGTCGCATCTATCGGGAAGCTCATGAAGAACGTGTGTATCGCGTTGCAATGGAGGATCAGCATTCCCGTTCCTGGCTCGAGGTCCCTGGTCCCTATGAGTCCCCGCGCGCGTTCCGCGAAGGTCCGCGCGACCTTCGCCCTGACACCGAGCATCTCCACCGTTTCCATTGCCGCAGTCAGAAAAGCGCCACGACGACCGCGGCGATCACCAGCAGAAACGAGAGTGTCTTTTTCCATGCGGGGACCGTGCCCGACTCCGATCCGGCCGGAAGGTTCCCGCGGAGCATCTTCATGATTCCACGGAGCGGGAGCGGAACCCTTCCCGGAGGAGTCGCGAGGAATGCCGCCGTCATCACGAGCGCGACGACCGCCGCGATCCTACCCAGCCACAGCAACGAACCGCTGTCCACCCGACACCCCCTGCCGTCTACCGACCGCCGTACATCAGCCGCCGGCCTACGTGTACCTCAGCACCTCGTCGACCGTCGTATAGCCGTCGAGGATGGCCTGGACGCCGTGCTCGCGCATAGTGCGCATGCCGAGCTCGCGGGCCTTCTCGCGAATGACCAGCGTCGGCGCCCTGTTGTTGATGAGTTCGCGGAGGGGATTGGACATGCGAAGGTATTCGACTACGGCCTTGCGGCCCTTGTAGCCTGTGCCGTTGCAGACCTTGCAGCCCCTGCCGAAGTAGAAAGGACGCCCGCCGATCTGGTCGCGGGTCATCTCGATGCGGTCGAGCGTGTCGTCGTCCGGCTCGTACGCCTCGCGGCATTCGCGGCAGCACGTCCTCACGAGTCGCTGGCCGAGGACGGCCTCGAGCGTGGACGAGAGGAGGTAAGGGGCGACGTTCATGTCCACGAGACGCATGACGGCGCCGGCCGCGTCGTTGGTGTGCAGCGTCGAATAGACGAAGTGCCCGGTGAGGGCGGCCTGCACGGCGATTTCCGCGGTCTCGAGGTCGCGGATCTCGCCGATCATCATCACGTCGGGATCCTGACGCAGGAACGCACGGAGGACCTTGCCGAAGGTGTTGCCGACGTGCGCGTCGATCGGAACCTGGACGATGCCGTCGACGTTGTATTCGACGGGCTCCTCGGCGGTGAGAAGCTTCGTGTCGATCTGGTTGATGCGGCGGAGAATCGAATAGAGCGTGGTCGTCTTGCCGGAGCCGGTGGGACCCGTGACGATGAAGATGCCGTTCGGCTTCTCGATGTCCATCGTGATCTGCTCGTACACGTCCTCGGGAAGTCCCACGTTCTCGAGGTCCAGCGACGTCGCGGACTGGTCGAGAATACGCATGACGACGGACTCTCCGTGGGCCGTCGGGAGGCAGGAGACGCGCAGGTCGACGGCGCGGCCCGCGACCGTCAGCGCGATGCGTCCGTCCTGCGGGATGCGGCGCTCGGCGATGTTGAGGTTCGACAGGATCTTGACGCGCGAGATGATGGCCGGCGCCATCTTGACGTCCGGGGCCTTCATCTCGTACAGCGCGCCGTCCACGCGGTAGCGTATCTTGAAGTCCTTCTCGAAAGGCTCGATGTGGATGTCGGACGCGCGGTCGACGACGCCCTGGTAGAGGACGAGGTTGACGAAACGGATGATGGCCGAGGAGTTCGCCGCGCTCTCCAGGGACGCGATGTCGTTGGCGTTCGTGCCGGTAAGGGACTCGTCGTCGTCGAGACCTTCGCCGAGCGACTTGATCATGTCCGCCACGGATTCGTTCGAATCGCCGTAGTACTGCGCGATGCGGTCCATGACGTCCTTCTCGCGGGCGAAGACGAACCTGGGCTCCTTGCCCAGCGTGAACATCATCTCGTCCGAGATCCTCGGATCCACGAGGTCGAACGTCGCGAGCGTCACCGACGAGTCGTCCGCCGCGATCGGGAAGACGTTGTACATGCGCGCGGTCGAGGCGGGAATCGCCTCGGTGACCTCGGTGTCCACCGTCATCCCGCCCAGGTCTATCGCCTCGGTGTCGAGCGACGCCGCCATGCAGCCGAGGAGGTCGTCCTCGGAGAGTATCTGCTGGTCTATGACGGTCTGGCGGACCGACTTCGCCTCGGTCTTCGCGAGGTCCTGGATGTCCTGCGCGCCCTGGGCGTCGACATAGCCGTTCTGTTCGAGAATCTGGAGAATCGGATCGATCATCTGGGACTATTCCTCTTCCATGTCCTCTTTGAGCTTCTGCACCACGCTGTCCGGATCCTGCGCCTTGGTGATGAGCTCCTCGTAGCTGATGAGTCCGTTCTTGTAGTGCCCGAGGAGGCACGCGTCGAGAGTCATCATGCCGAACTTCGCTCCGGTCTGGAGGTCCGACTTGATCATGTTCGTCTTGTTGTCGCGGATCCGGCTCTTGATGGCGTCCGTAGAGGTCATGATCTCGAAGGCCGCGATTCGTCCATGCACCTCGCCGTTCTCGTCGAGCTTCGGGAGGAGCACCTGCGAGATGACCGCCTGCAGTCCGGCCGCCAGCTGGGTGCGCACCTGCTCCTGCTGGTTCGTCGGGAAGGCGTCGACGATACGGTCGACGGTCTCCGCCGCGCCGGTCGTGTGCAGGGTTCCGAAGACCAGGTGTCCGGTTTCGGCGGCGGTGATCGCGGCGCCGATCGTCTCGAGGTCGCGCATTTCGCCGACGAGGATGACGTCGGGGTCCTGACGCAGCGCACGGCGTATCGCCTCGGCGAAGGACGGAACGTCGTCACCGACCTCGCGCTGGGTTATAAGCGACTTCGCCGAGGTGTGGTAGAATTCGATAGGATCCTCGATGGTGATGATGTGCACCGAGCGCTCGTGGTTGATGACGTCGAGCATCGAGGCGAGGGTCGTCGACTTTCCGGAGCCGGTTGGACCGGTGACGAGGATGAGTCCGCGCGGCTTCCACAGGAGCTCCTTCACCACGGGAGGCAGCCCCAGCTTCTCGAGGGACATCAGCGTGTTCGGAATCTGGCGGAGAACCGCGCCGTAGCGCTTCCTCTCCTTGAAGATGGACACACGGAAGCGCGTCCCGTCGGGGTGCGCGAGGGCGAAGTCGGCACCGCCGTTCTTCTCGACCTCGGCCATCTGCTCATCGGTCGCGATCTCCTTGCACAGGGCGAGGGTGTCGTCCTCCGAGAGCGGTTCGTCCGCGAGAGGCAGAAGCTCGCCGTGGACGCGGAGCGTCGGCGGAACGTAGGCGCGGACGTGAAGGTCGGAACCTCCCTCGTCGATCGTCGCCTGGAGAAGCTCGTCCATGTGAATGTCCATCTTAAGTTCCTTTCCCCTTTTTCAAGTCTTGCCTTTCACTCCGCCGGCCTCCCTAGTCGGCGTCTCCCATCGTGACCCGGAGGACTTCCTGAAGGCTGGTCATTCCGCTGCCCACCTTGAGCATGCCGTCCTCGCGCAGGGTGCGCATGCCCATCTCGCGCGCCCTCTGGCGCAGGAGCGTGGCGGGGGCGTGGTCGAAGATGAGACGCTGGATCGTGTCGTCCACCTTGAAGATCTCGAAGATGCCCTTCCGTCCCTTGTATCCCGTGCGGCCGCACCTGTCGCATCCCGCTCCGTGGTACATCTGCTCGGGCAGGGTCTTCGATATCGCGCCGAGCATCTTGAGTTCGCGCTCCGTGGGCGTATAGGCCTCCTTGCAGTTCTCGCAGATCGCCCTGACTAGCCGCTGGGCCATCGCGGCCCTGAGCGCGGACGCGACGAGGAACGGCTTGACGCCGATGTCGAGAAGACGGGTCACGGCCGACGGCGCGTCGTTCGTGTGCAGCGTGGAGAACACGAGGTGACCCGTAAGCGCGGCCTCCATCGCTATGTCGGCGGTCTCGGCGTCGCGGATCTCTCCGATCATCACGATGTTCGGCGCCTGGCGGAGAATCGAGCGGAGCGCGGCAGAGAAGTCGAGTCCGACGTCCTTGTTCACCTGCACCTGGTTGATGCCGCTCATCTGGTATTCGACGGGGTCCTCGACCGTGATGAGCTTCTTGTCCGGCGTGTTGATCTGCCCGAGGCAGGCGTAGAGCGTAGTGGTCTTGCCGGAGCCCGTCGGACCCGTGACGAGGACGACGCCGTCCGGAAGCTTGATGAGGCGCTCGAACGTCGCCTGGTCGTCGGTGAGGAAGCCGAGCTGCGGAAGTCCGAGGGAGAGGTTCGTCTTGTCGAGGATACGCATGACGATCGACTCGCCGTGGTTCGTCGGAACCGAGCTCACGCGCAGGTCGAGGTCCTTGCCGTTGACCGTGATCTGGATTCGCCCGTCCTGCGGAATGCGCTTCTCCGAGATCTTCATCTTCGACATGATCTTGATCCGGGAGAGAATCGCCTGCTGGAGGCGCTTCGGCGGCGAGTCCATCTTCCGCAGCGCGCCGTCTATCCTGTAGCGGACCCGGAACTCCTTCTCCATCGGCTCGAGATGGATATCCGACGCCTTCATCTTGATCGCCGTCGTGATGATCATTGTCGCGAGCTTGATGACAGGCGCGTCGTCTCCCTTGGCGTCCGGATCGTCCTCGAGCCCGGCGTACTCGTCGCGCGTCTGGACGTCGGCCTCCTCGGTGGCGGCGTACAGCTTCGTCATGACGGCCTTGACCTCCGCCCGCGGCGAAACCACCGCCTCCACGTCGCGACCGTGGAGGACGTACCTCAGGGAGTCGATCGCGTCGTAGCCCATCGGGTCCGACAGGGCGACCGTTATGGAATCCTCGTCCGAGACGACCGGCACCACGCCGTATTTCCTGGCTATGTCCGCCGGGATCTCCTCGATGATCTCGGGCTTTATCGCGTCCGCGTTGACATGGCAGTACTTGAGGCCGAACTGGTCCGCAACCGTGCCCAGCACCTCGTCCTCGCTGATGGCCCCCTGCCTAACAAGTACGTCGAGAGTCGTCTCGTTCTCCGCCTTCTCGGACTGAGCCGCCGCGTCGACCTGCTCCTGCATCAGAAACCCGCGTTCGGTCAGGAGCTGCAGGACGTATTCATCGTTGCTTGTCATGTTTAAGGATATTTTACCGCAAATGTCCGTTATGCGCAAGGGGGGCGGGTCACTTTGTTGCACATGGGCAGTCGGGCGATCCGGCACCCTCGGCGGGATTACCTGCCGAGGTCCGAAAGCTTCATGGATATGACGCGGCTCACGCCCTTCTCCTGCTGCGAAACGCCGTAGACGAGGTCCGAACCGGCGATCGTGTGCTGGTTGTGCGTGATGATCAGGAACTGCGACTGGGCGAGGAATTCCTTCAGCTGCTCCACGAAGCGCCCTATGTTGGCGTCGTCGAGAGCGGCGTCCAGCTCGTCGAGCATGCAGAACGGCGCGGGCTTGATCATGAAGATCGAGAAGAGGAGCGCCACGGCCGTCATCGTCCTCTCGCCGCCGGAAAGCAGCGTCACGGACTGCGGACGCTTGCCGGGCGGACGCGCGATGATGTCGATGCCGCACTCGAGCGGATCCTCGGAGTTCTCGAGAAGGGTGAGCTTCGCCTCGCCGCCGCCGAAGAGCGTCGTGAACATCTTCTGGAAGTTCGCGTTCGCCTGTTCGAACGTCGTCCTGAACATCTCGCTCGACGTGGTGTTGAGATTCGAGATGAGTTCGACGAGCTGCGCCTTCGCGGCCTGGAGGTCCTCCTCCTGCGCCTTCTCCCTGGCATAGCGCTCCTCGAGCTCGCGGCACTCGTCGATCGCGACCATGTTGACGGGACCGAGGGCCGCGATGTCAGCCTGCAGCTTCGCGACGGTCGACTCGAGCTCCTCGACGGGAGGCACGACGCCGTCCTTCCACTCCGGATCCGGCTCCCTCATCACGGCGTCGGCGAAGAGTCCGTACTCGTCCTGAAGGTGCTCGTACACGTTCTGGCGGCGCATCGTGGATTCCGTCGCCTGCACCTCGAGCCTGCCGCGCACGTCCTTCGCCCTGTCGAGGTCGGCGCGCTTCGCGGAGACGGACTGGTCCGCCGCGGAAATGCGCTCCATGAGACCGGTCCTCTTCGCGCGCTCGTCGTCCATCCTCGCGTGGGCGTCCATCGCCTTCGCCTTGAGTCCCTCGAGGCTGTCCATCAGCGAGTTGCTTTCCTCGGTCAGCCTGGCTATCGACTCTTCGTAGCCGCGCACTCCGCTCTCCCGCCCCTCGAGCGCCCTCTCGAGCTCATCCCTGCGCCGGTCCGCGGACTCCGACTGCTGACCTATGAACGAAAGCTCCTGCTCCATCCTGCTCGTGGTGATGCGCTTCTCGGTAAGAACCCTGGAGAGCTCCGCGTTCGAGGATTCGGTGTTCCTGAGCTCCGTCTCCTTGGCGGCTATCGAATCCATCAGCGCGTCGCGCCTCGCGACGGTCGACTCGATCTCCGCGGCGAGCGTCTCGAGCTTCGCGGCGTCCGCGGCGTTTGCGGCCTTCGCCGCGTCGCGCTCGGCCATCACGGCCTGGAGGCGCGCCTGCGCGTTCACAGCCTCGCGCTTCGCCATCGACTCCTCGCCCTCGGCCTGCGCCGCCGCGCGGCGGGCGTCGGCGAGACGCGACTCCGCGGACGCGAGCTCCGCCGCGAGAGTCGCGCTGCGCTCGGCGCCGGTGGAGAGAGTCTCCTTGGCGGACTCGATCTTCCTCTTCAATTCCGCAAGAGTCCGCTCCGCCTCGGTGATGGGCGACTTGTGGCCCGAAATCGGCTCGATCGACGTCGACGGAGTCCAGACCCCGTCCTTTCCCCCGGCGAGCACCATGTCGCCCAGAAGCTGCTCGGCGGTCTCGACCTGCTCTTCGGAAAGATCCAGGTGCTCCACGAGGCGGTCCCCTTCGCGGATGGACACGCCATCCCTGCCGGTCTCCACGGCGGCGATCCTGACGTCGCCGTCGGCACCCTCGAAGATTCCCTCGAGAATCTTCTTCGCCTTCGCCTCGTCCCTCAGCATCGAAAGCTGCGCTTCCTTCGCGGCGGCCTCGGCCTGCATCTCGCCGAGGTGTTCGCGCGCGTCCGCGATTTCGCCGCGAAGCTTCTCGAGCGCGTCGCGGGCTGAATCGAACTTCGACTGCGCCTCGCCTTCGGCCCTGCGCGCGGCTTCCGCCCTGGCAGTTATGTCCGCCAGGGACTTCTCCGCCTCGGCAACGGACTTCTCCGTCTGCGCCGCCTCGGACGCAAGACGCTGGTCCCTGATTATCGCGTCGCGGGCGGCTGCCTCGAGACGCGCAGTCTCGTCGCGGTCCTGGGAGACGCGGCGCTCGCATGCCACGGACTCGGACCTGGCCTCCTGCATCTCCGCGCGGATGGCGTCCATCCTCGACTGCGAGGACGAGAACTCCTCCTCGGCCGCGGCAAGTTCCTTTTTCGCCGCGGCGAGCGACTCGTCGAGGATGCGCGACTTCTGGGCGAGGGACTCCGACTGGAGCCTGACCTCGCCGAGCTGGCGGCGGGCCTCCTCGATCTCGCGTCCGTCGCGCTCCGCGAACGCGCGGTATTCCTCGATGCGCTGGCGGTTGACGCCTATCACCTCGGTCGCGCGCTGATACGCGCCGTCCGCGGAAGCCTGTTCCTGCGCGAGGTTCTGCAGACGCTCCTCGAGCTCGTGGACTTCCTGGTGGAGACGCTGCTGCTCGGCCTCGGCCTGCGCGACGATCTCCGACGCCTCGGCGATCGCCTTCTCCACCTCGCGCCTGCTGGCCGCGGTCTCCTCCAGCGAAACGTCGAAATCGTGGATGCGCTGCCTGGAGACGTAGATGTCGAGCCCCCTCAGCCTGTCGCGGAGCTCCTTGTAGCGCTTCGCCTTGCCGACCTGGCGCTGCAGCGAGCCGATCTGCCGCTTCATCTCGCGGAGGATGTCCTGGACGCGTACCAGATTCTGCTCCGTCTGGTCGATCTTCCGTATCGCTTCCTTGCGGTCCGCCTTGAACTTGGTGATTCCCGCAGCCTCCTCGAACACGGCGCGGCGGTCCTCCGGCTTCGACGAAAGGATCGCGTCGATCTGGCCCTGCGCCATGACCGAGTAGGACGACGTGCCGATGCCCGTGCCCATGAAGAGGTGCTGTATGTCCTTCAGGCGGCACGCCTGGCGGTTGATGAAATACTCTCCGGAGCCGTCGCGATAGACGCGGCGGGTGATTGTCACCTCGTTGTATTCCGTACCGAGCTCCTTCTCGCAGTCCGAGAAGGTGATGGAGACCTCGGCGAGTCCGAGAGGCTTCCTGGTGTCCGTTCCGTTGAAGACTACGTCGACGAGCTTCGAGCAGCGGAGCGCCGTAGGGCGCTGCTCGCCGAGAACCCAGCGGATGGCGTCAGAGACGTTCGACTTTCCGCATCCGTTCGGACCGACGATCGCTATCAGTCCCGGATCGAAGGAGAGCCTGGTCCTGTCGGCGAAGCTCTTGAAGCCAATGATCTCAAGTTGCTTTAGGTACATTACGGGTATATTATATCAAAATTGGACGCCGCGAACCATGACAACCTCGGGACAGGTAAAGGGGTCGGTGTGCTTCGTGCAGTTGATGCAGCCCGTGTAGAGCTTGTGCATGACCTTGTCCTTGGCGATCTTGACGAAGCCGAGGGACGCGAAGAACTCGGGGGTGAAGGTGAAGACGAGGATCTCCTTGGGACGGAATCCGGAGACATCGGACGCGACGGTCTCGACAAGGGCGCGTCCTATGCCCTTCCCGCGCCACGGCGCCCTTACGGCGAGGGACTGTATCTCGACGGTCGCCTCCTCGGTCTTGCCGATTTCGGGATGTATCTGATACGCGGCGCAGCCGACGACGTCCGCGCCGTCGACGGCGACCCTGAAGCGGTCCACGTTCTCGACGATGTTGCCCATCGAGCGCGGCACGAGCCTGTCGCGGTTGAGGTCGATGAGCGCGAATATCTTCTCCGCGTCCGCGAGCCGGGCCTTGCGTATTTCGAAGCTGTCCTGCATTTTAGATGGCGGACCTGGCGGGACTCGAACCCACTACCCGCTGCTTAGAAGGCAGCTGCTCTGTCCAGATGAGCTACAGGTCCATTTTTTGGGGGATATTATACCATAACGGCGGACCCCCTTTCCAGTCGCCGCAATATGCTATAATACGCGGAAATGAAAATCTCGGGATTGATTTTGTCCGCATCGGACTTCGTCGTCAGGTGGTTCGCGGTCCTCGTCCTGGTCGCTGCAGGCGCCGCGCTCGCCTGGCCGGAGCCTGTCGCGAACGCGTTCCCGGTAAAAGCGGTGAATCCGCTCCTGGGTGTCGTCATGTTCGGAATGGGCCTCACCCTGAAGCCGTCGGACTTCGCGGGCGTCGTCCGTCGCCCCCGGTCCGTCGCCGCAGGCGTCTTCGCGCAGTTCCTCCTGATGCCGCTCGCGGCCTGGGCGCTAGCAAAGGTCTTCGGACTCCCCCCCGCGCTCGCGCTGGGCGTCGTGCTCGTCGGAACCTGCCCCGGCGGAACCGCATCCAACGTCATCACCTACCTCGCCCGCGGAGACGTCGCGCTCTCCGTGACTCTTACCGCCTGCTCGACGGTCCTGGCACCCGTCCTCACGCCTCTGCTCACCGATTTCTGCGCCGGGGCCGAGATCGACGTCGATGCCGCGGGGATGTTCATCTCGATAGTCCAGGTCGTCCTCCTCCCGGTCGCCATGGGACTCGTCGCGAACGTTCTCTTCGGACGCTTCACGAGCCGCATCGCGCGCGTCCTGCCGCTGGTCTCGACGCTCGCGATAGCCGCAATCGTGCTAGGCGTCGTCGCGCGCAGCGCCGAGGCGATACGCACCAACGGATTCATGATAATCCTCGTAGTCGCGCTCCACAACGTCTTCGGACTCCTCTCCGGCTACGCCCTGGCGGCGCTGGCGCGCCTGCGCCCCGACGAGCGGAGGACCGTCGCGATAGAAGTCGGAATGCAGAACTCGGGACTCGCCGTCTCGCTCGCGTCGACGCACTTCGCGTCGGCTCCGCTCGCGGCCGTTCCCGGAGCCGTCTTCTCGGTGTGGCACAACATTTCGGGGGCGGTGGTCGCGAACCTGTTCAGGCACGTTCACCGGGACCGGGAAAGCCCGCGTTCACCGAGCGCGCGGGAAACATCCGGAACGGCGGCGAGAAGCCTTTTCGTGTAATCGCTCTTCGGCGAAGTGAACACCTCGACGGCGGGGCCGAAATCGACGAAACGGCCCTTCTCCATGACGGCTATCCTGTCGCACACGTTCTTCACGACCGCGAGGTCGTGGGCGATGAGGAGTATCGAAAGCCCGAGCTTCCTCCTGAGGTCCCTGAGAAGGTTGAGTATGCGCGCCTGGACCGAGACGTCAAGCGCGGAGACGGGTTCGTCGGCTATGAGCACCTCGGGGCGGCAAGCGAGCGCACGCGCGATCGAGACGCGCTGGCACTGCCCGCCGGACATCTCGCGCGGATACTGGTCGAGCACCGCCGGCGAAAGTCCCACCAGGTCCAGCAGCGACTCCGGAGCGAGCCTGCCGTCGCGACCGCCGACGACGGACAGGACCTCCCTGAGAGTCCGCCTCGCGGTCATCCTGGGATTGAGCGAGCCCACCGCGTCCTGGAACACCATCTGGATCGAGCCCGCGCTTATCGCGATGTCGCCGGAGGATTTCTTCTGGAGCCCTGTCAGCGTGCGGGCGATGGTCGACTTTCCGCTTCCCGACTCTCCGACGATGCCGAGTATCTCGCCCTTCGCGAGCGAGAAGCTCACGCCCTTCACGGCCTCGAAGTCGCCGTACCTGACGTGCAGGTCCCTTACTTCAACAAGGCCCGGCATCTCGACTCCATTGCGGACATCCTCCTTGAAACGGACCTGAGCGCGGCATCCATGCGGCGGCGATAGAGCGCATGGTCGATTCCTCCGCACGTTCCCTCGTGACGCTTCGCCTTCACGGCGGCGTCCGGATCCTCGGCGTCGAGCTGCTCGAGATGGTCGCGGACGTCGTGGTAGGCGTCCCGCCAGGGCATGCCCGCCGCGACCTTCCGGAGCGCCACGTCCGTCGCGAACACGCCCGGAGCGAACGCCGCCCTGCAGCGGTCCGCGTCGACCTTTACGCCCTTCACCACCTTCGCAAGTATGCGCAGCGTGGTGCGCGTCAGGTCCAGCCCCTTCATGTACAGCCACTTGCAGTCCTGCAGGTCGCGGTTGTATCCGCCGGGCATCGCATGGAGGAGCGAAATCGCCGCCGTCTGGAGTCCGAGCGTCTGCGCCGCCTTGGACCGTACGAGCTCGAGGACGTCCGGATTGAACTTCTGCGGCATGATGGACGAGCCCGTGCAGTATTCGCGCGGAAGCCTGAAATAGGCGAACTCCGGCATGGAGAAGAGGATCAGGTCCTCGGCGAGGCGCGAGAGGACCGCCATCAGCTGCGCAAGCGCGGAGAGAAGCGACGCCTCGCATTCGCCGCGCGCCATCGAGGCGCCGAAGCAGTTGTGGATCGTCCGCGAGAATCCGAGAAGCTCGGTGGTGCGCCTGCGGTCGAGCGGAAGAGGCACTCCGTATCCGGCGGCGCTGCCGAGCGGATTCAGGTCCGCAAGCCTGTAGGCCGCCTCGAGGTTTTCGAGCTGGTCGAGAATCATTTCCGCATGACCCGTCGCCCACATCTCGACAGAGGACGGCATCGCCGGCTGCAGATGGGTGCGTCCCACGAGCGGAACCGCTCCCGCCTTCAATCCGAAGGACTCGAGCTCGGCGGCGAGAGCCACGGTCTCGGCCTCGGTGCGCAGAATCTCGTCCTTCATGTGGAGCCGCACGTCGACGGCCACCTGGTCGTTGCGGCTGCGTCCCGTGTGTATCTTCTTGCCCAGGTCGCCAAGACGCTCGGTGAGAATCCGCTCCACCGCCATGTGGACGTCCTGGTCGTCCTCGCGGATCACGAACCTGCCGGACTCCGAGAGCTTCACGATCCTGGCGAGCTCCCTGCGGACCCTCGCGGCCTCCGCCCTGGTTGCTATCGGCCTCCCTAGCTTCATCTCCGACAGCATCGTGACATGCGCCGCGGTGCCGATGCAATCCCACTTCGCGAGCGCGAGATCCAGCACGGGATCGTCCCCGACAGTGTACCTGAGCACATCGGGGTCGACCGTGTTGTCGGTAATCGTCTTCTTCGTCTTCATCGCTTCGTCCTTTCGATATCGTATTTTCTCGCCTCTTCGAGCGCGACCTCCAGCTTTCCGTCGGCATCGGCCAGGAGCGCGCGGAGGTCCGCGTCCTCCCGCCTGTCCGCCGCGAGCTCCAGCAGAAACTTCGAATAGGCCTCCGCGGCCGCGGTGAGCGCCTCGCCCCTCCCGCCTCCGAAGAGGACTATCGACCGGGCCTTCAGGTAGGCTACGAGGCGTATCCTCGGATCCCTTTCCCGGAGCCTGATGGCGTCCGAGAAGTCGATGCAATGGTATTTCTCGCAGAACGGACGGTCGTAGCTTTCGGGATAGAGCCGCAGCCTCGCGGCGAAGCGAAGGACGTCCGATTCGCGTGCGATTCCGGGCGTTATCACGGACCGCATCAGCTTGAACATCTCCTCCTCCGACCGGTCCACCTTCTCGCCCCTGATCCACTTGTCGATCATCTCGTATTCGTAGTCCGCCTTGAGTTCCGGATTGGCGGCGCGGAAGAGAGCAAGCGCATCGTCGTCTGAAATCTCCTTCCTGTCGACGGCCCTCGAAAACGCGCGCACGACGTCAAGTCCCAGTCTGTGAAGATCCGCAAAGCCCGGCGCAGGAATGTAGATGCGCGTCACGAACGTCCCGTCGTCGCGCTTCGAGGGAACGGCCGCCACGGCCGCCTCGTTCGTCCTGACGTCTCCAATGTGTATTATGAGACCCGGCTCCTTGAAGAGGACGGGCTGCACCCGCCTGTGGCGGTACAGGTCGTTGCAGATGTCGGCGGCGAAGCGCGCGATCGGCCCCTGGTACTCCCGGCGCATGTCGGCGGGACAGTCGGCGATGACCTGGACAAGCCCCGAAACCCTTGTCGTCGGCGGAGCCTTGAAGCGTGCGATGATCTCCTCGCGCGTAAGCTGCCGGGCGGGCGCCTCGGACGCCGCGGGCGCGGCGTTCGTCGCGACTGCCGCGGCCAGAATGGATGCGAAGAACAGCATTTAGCGAATCTTTACGAGGAGTATCAGGAGAATCGGCATGACGATCAGCTGCAGGAGGACGAAGCGCATCAGCACCTGCGCGTTGGACCAGCCGAGGTTCTTCTTGCAGTGGTCGTGGAGCGGGAAGCGGATCTTTCGTATGACGTTGTCCTCTCCGATGTCGAATCCGGCCTTCTTCGCGAACCTGAGGAGGACGAGCTTTCCGAGTCCGCCGCCGCCGTTGACAAGGACTACCGGCGCTATGGCGACGACGAGGAACGGATTGCCGGTCATCAGCGACGCCGTCGCTACGAGGATCCCCAGGAACCGGCTGCCGGCGTCGCCCATCAGTATCTTCGACGGTTCCGCGTTGTACCAGAGGTATCCGCCGAACCCGCCGGCGACCGTCATGACGACGATCGCCCATCGTGCGGACTCCGAGTAGACCGGCAGGAGGAAGTAGTGCGCCACGGGTCGGTAGCCCACGACGATGTAGAGTATCACTGCAAGCATCACGAGCGTTATCGTGGTCAGGGTGCCCGCGAGGCCGTCCACGCCGTCCGAGCAGTTGGTCGCGTTCATCGTAAACCACAGCACGAACGAGGCCACCGGCACGTATATCCACCAGGGCGCCAGGTAGAGTCCCTTCACGAACGGAAGCCAGACGATCATGTGCCCGTTTTCGGCGTGCCCGAAGAAGATGAACATCGCGATGGCGATCGACACGACGGCGTCGAGAAGGCCCTTCCTGAGTTCGCCCCACGGAACCTGCGACCTGTCGTCGAGATAGCCGAACAGCATCGCGAAGTAGAGCGCAGCCACGACCATGACGTCCCAGAACTTGAGCGGTGCGAAGAGGATCAGTGCCGGGAGGCAGATTAGCGTCACCAGGAATCCCGCGCCGGTCGGCTTGCCGGCCGACTTCATCCCGTCCCTGCCGAGTATGGCCTTGCCATGGTCGTGCGGAAGAAAAGTCCACAGCTTCGGCAGCAGGAAGAGCGCGAGAAACGCCGCGGTAAAGGCGCCGCCGGCGAGAAGGAGCGCGTGGGACTGGAACAGGCGGAACGGCCCCCAGTACGGGGTCAGAAGCTCGGAAAGACAGTAAAGCATGGGTGTATTATACCAAATTGCCGATGGGACGGTAGAAGACCTTGTGGAGACTGAGTCCGCGCGCCGCCGCGGTTTCGACGCGGGCGGTCCTGGGAGCCTTCGCCTCGAGAAGCTCGGTGACGGCCTCGGGACGCTCGTTGCCCTTCCCGACGGACACGAGAAAACCCACCATGGAGCGGACCTGCTTGTAGAGGAATCCGTCGCCGCGGACGATGAAGACGTACCGCGGACCGGACTTCCTCACCTCGAACGAGAAGATGTTCCTTACGGTAGACTCGAGCTCGCGGTTCGGGTTGGCGGCGAACGACACGAAGTCATGCCTGCCGACGAAGCGCATCGCCGCGTCGCGCATGGCCTCGAGGTCGAGGGGCCTGTGGCAGAAGGTCCAGAACGGGACGAGCTTCGGCGGCATGATGTCCGCCTGGTAGAGCTGGTAGCGGTATTCCTTGCCCGTCGCGGAAAGCCTCGCGTCGAAGTCCTCCTTCGCGTACGCGGCCTTGAGTATCCTCACGGACTCCGGCAGGCGTGAATTCATCGCGCGGACCAGGTTCTTCGGAGGGATGGGCTTCGTCAGGTGGAAGTGGGCGACGAAACCGTCGGCGTGCACGCCGGCGTCCGTGCGCGAACTGCCGAACGCGCGGACGGGCGCGCCCTCGAGATAGGCGAGGACGTCCTCCACCACCTGCTGGATTCCGGTCGCGTTGTCCTGATACTGCCATCCGGAGTAGTCGGTGCCGTCGTACGCGATGACGACCTTGTATTTGCGCTTCTTCGGGACCATCACCTGCGGAAGAGCTTCTTCATCTCCGAAATCCTCGACTTGTCGGCGACGAGAACCGCGTCCGGCGTGGTCACGACGACGAGGTTCTTTACGCCGAGAAGCGAAATGCGCGCGGAACGTGCGACGCATATGTTGGAATCCGACTCCACGACGGTGCAGGGCCCCTCGCGGACATTGCCGCGCGAATCGTGCGGGAAGTACGTGTCGAACGCGGCGAAGGATCCGACGTCGTCCCACCCGAAGTCCCCGGGAACGACGTCTACGCCGCCGAGCTTCTCCATGATCGCGAAGTCGAACGATATCCTGGGCAGCCTCTCGTATGCATCGCGCGAACGGGCGGATGCGGAACCCTCCGCGAGCGGAATGAGGTGCGGTGCGTGGGCGAGGAACGCGGCGCGGAACGTCGCGGCGGACGCGATGAACATTCCGGCGTTCCAGAGATAGCCCTTCTTCAGGTACGAAGAGGCGGTCCTGCGGTCCGGCTTCTCGACGAATCTGCCGGACTTCGGGTCCACGTAGCCGAAGCCGGTCGCCGGGAAAGTGGGCCTGATTCCGATCGTGGCGATCCTCCTCCCCTTCGCGGCGAGATCAACGGCCCTGCCGACGACCCTGCGGAATTCCTTCGCGTCCGTGACCATCTGGTCCGACGGGAAGAAGCCGACCACGGTCTTCTGCGTCCTCCCCGCGGCGCCGACTCCGAGCGCAACCGCGGCCCCCGTGTCGCGGCGCATGGGCTCTCCGATGATGTTCTCGGGAGGAATCTCGGACAGCTCGCGCCGCGTCGCCGCGACGAGATCGCGCGAAGTGACGACGTAGACGTCGTCGAAGCCGACGAGTCCGAGAAGCCTCGTTACGCTCTGGCGGATGAGACTCTCGCCGCCGAACACGCGCAGGAACTGCTTCGGGCGCTCGCTGGTGGAGAGGGGCCAGAACCGCTCGCCGGATCCGCCGGCGAGGATCACCGCCTTGAAATCAGTAGAGCTTCTTGCCATAGACGAGGATCTTTCTTAGGTGGAAGAAGTTCTTCATGACGCCGGGCGTACGTCCGACCTTTATGTATTTCGCCTTGACTGGCCGGGCCGGCTGGCACTTCCATTCGAGCTCGTTCCTGTCGGAGGAATACACCTCCCTGAAGTCCGTCCCGTCCTCGCTCGTCCATATCGTGATCGGCGGCTGACGTCCGGAGTTCTGCCCGGGCGTGTTGGCGACGACTATGCCCGTGACGGAACACGGCCCCGGCAGCACGACCATTCCCCACGGCGCGTCCTCGCTGTCGGTATGGAACGAGTTTACGTTTCCGAAATCGTCGGCCACCAGCGCCGTCATGTAGTTGGACGGCCGGTCCCATCCGCACGTCGATGACGTCCTGAGCATCCCCTCCGCCGACAGCAGTTCTCCGCCATACGCCTTCTTCGGCCAGCCTTCGCCGACCTTGCGGGGGAAGTCTCCCGGAGCCAGCCTGCGCATGAGCGAGCAGACCTGGCGGAACATGGCGACATCTCCTCCTTGGGACGCCTTGAGGACCATCGCGTTGTAGTCGAGTCCCGCATGGTACTTCTCGGCGCACCTGGATACGATGGACAGGAACCTCCTGGCCGGTTCTCCCGTGCCCATCAGGCGGTCCGCGCCCCACGCCACAGTCTGGCGGAAGAACGTCGGCGTGCCCGCCTGTCCGTCGAGAGCCGCCTCGAAGACACCCCAAAGAGCCTCCTCGTCGCCCTTGAACATGTCGCCGAGCGGCCTTAGGGCGATGTCCTCCCAATTCGGCGTCTCGGCGGTCTTCGCCCTGCTCTCCTTCATCGCGGCGAGCGCGAGCTTCGCCGCGGCGAGCTTCGCGTCCCTCGCCGTCAGGCGCTTCATGTACTCGAGATAGAGCTGCCAGCCCTGCGCCGGAGAATCCGAGAACGTGTCCAGCACGGCCTTCGCCCACCTGTCGAACTCCTCTTTCGGGGCGGAACGTTCGCGGAGCGCGCTGAACCACGCGACAGCGGCGCACCAGTTGCCGGGACATTTCCGCATCGACTCCTCCCACCTGCCCTGCCAGCGGAGGTATTCGGCCGCCATGCGGTTCGGATTCGAATAGTAGCGGTCCTGCTCCTCGATGGCGGTGATCCCGAAGCCGCCGAGCGAGTCGTGCGGACTGGTGTGCCCGGTTACGCTGTACGCGACCTGCCAGGCGTTCTCCCCGGGATTGCGCACCAGGTACGCACAGTGTCCGGGCTGACCCGCCGTAAACGACCTGAGACCGTGCGCTTCGGCCCCGTGCGAGCCGAACTTCGAGAGCGCGCCGCACACCCCTCCCACGCGGTAGCGGAGCTCCTGCGTGTTCATCCGGTGGCGCCAGGGCATGTAGTAGTCAGGGCCGTGAACGGTGAAGCCGAAGCAGTTGAACGTACGGTAGTGGCAGGCCCAGCAAAGTCCGCCGTACCGCTCGGGCGGAAGGTACGCGAAGTCGTGGATCCAGTCGAGGGAAGCGACGTCCAGCTCGGCGTTCTGGCCGAAGCCCAGCACCTCGCGCCATTCGCGGACGTCGTAGCTGCGGGAGATTCCGAGAAGCGTCCCGTCCTGCGCCCACTCGCGGTAGAGCTCCATGATTCCCACGAGCTTCTCGGGATGGAAGTCGTGACCGTGCGACAGGGCGAGCGCCGTCGCGATGTTGCGCCCGAGGCGCGTCCCGATGAAGTCGTTTCTGTCGTTCCAGACGAGGAGGTCCAGCGCCGAGAGGGCCTTCGACGCCAGCTCGCTGCACTCGTTCACGCCCTTGTACGGATTGCGGCTCCACGGCCCCGACCCGGCGAACTGCTCCATCCAGTCCCTGTCGGAGAAAAACCTCCTGAGGAAGTCCCCGCCCCCCTCCCTGGCCGCGATTTCCCTGAGTCCCGCCTCGCCGACGCAGGACCTGATGTACTTCTCGACGACCGCCGCATCCCGCTTCGCCTCGGCCGCGCCGAGCGAAAGCGCGGCGCAGGCAACGAGCGCTGGGAGCACGGTGCGGAGCATCACTTGACGGGCTCGAGCTTTTCGATCCCGCCCATGTAGGGACGGAGGACCTCGGGAATCGTGACCGATCCGTCGGCGTTCTGGTGCTGCTCGAGGAAGGCCACCATGAGGCGCGGCAGGGCGACTCCGGAGCCGTTGAGCGTGTGGACGAGCTTCGTCTTGCCGTCGGCGTCGCGGAAGCGGCAGTTGAGACGGCGCGCCTGATAGTCCGTGAAGCAGCTGCAGGACGAGACCTCGAGCCACTGCCCCTCGCCCGGAGCCCAGAGTTCCAGGTCGTAGCACTTGGCGGCGGAGAAGCCCATGTCGCCGGAGCTGAGCATCAGCACGCGGAAGTGGAGGCCTAGCCCGGTAAGGACCTCCTCCGCCTCCTTGACGAGTATCTCGAGCTGCCGGAAGGAGGTGTCGGGATGGACGAAGTTCACCATCTCGACCTTGTCGAACTGGTGGACGCGCAGCATGCCGCGGGTCATCTTGCCGGCGGACCCCGCCTCGCGGCGGAAGCACGGCGTGTAGGCGGTGAGCTTGATCGGGAGCTGCCTGCCGTCGAGGATGTCATCGCGGTAGTAGTTCGTGACCGGAACCTCTGCCGTCGGAATCAGCCAGAAGTCGTCCATCTCGCAGTGGTAGAGGTCCTCGGCGAACTTGGGGAGCTGGCCCGTGCCCGTCATCGAGTCGCTGTTCACCACGAACGGCGGAAGCATTTCGGTGTAGCCCTGCTTCCGGCAGTGGAGGTCCAGCATGTACTGGATGAGCGCGCGCTGCAGCTTCGCGCCCTGCCCGAGGATGATCGGGAAGCCGGTGCCCGTGAGCTTCACTCCGCGCGGGAAGTCGAAGATGCCGAGCTTCTCGCCGACGGTGATGTGGTCGAGGACCTTGAAGTCCGGATCCTTCCACTCGCCGACCTTGCGGACGACGACGTTCGTCGAGCTGTCGAGCCCCGTCGGAATCTCCGGCGCCGGGATGTTCGGGATCATGAGGAGCGTCTCGCGGAGATCGCGCTCCACCGTCGCGAGTTCCCTGTCGATTTCGGCGATGCGGTCGCCGACGGCGCGCATCTCGGCCTTGGACGCCGCGATGTCCCCGCCCTCCTTCGCGATCCTGCCGATCTCCCTGGACGCCGCATTGCGCCTGGCCTTCAGCGTCTCCGTCTCGGCGACGAGCGAGCGCCTCTTCGCGTCGAGGTCGCGCGCCTTTTCGAGGCGCTCCTTCTCCACTCCGCGCCTGGCAAGCGCCGCGGCCGTTGCGTCAAAATCATCCCTGAGCTTCTTGATGTCGATCATTGCAGTATTCTCCTTGTCTGGATATTATATCATTTTTGACGCCGCAGCGGCGGCTCTGGGGATACGATAGGTTTTGCAGTTCACCTAGACGAGGCTTATGGCGTCGACGTCTATGGCGACCCTGAGCGCCGGGGGCGGCGGGCGCACCCCTACGAGCCACTTCCACGCACGGACGGCCGCGCCGGCGCTCGCCGACCTGACGACGATCTGCCAGCGATAGCGCCCCTCCGCCTTCTCGAGTGCGCACGGGACGGCCTCGCCGACCGTCAGTCCCTTGATCTTCGAAAGCGATTTCGAATACATGCCAGCCCAGTCCGCGACAAGCTTCGGATCCTTCGAGCTCATCAAAACCGCCGACAGATGGCAGAACGGCGGATACCATGCCTCCTTCCTGTCGGCGAGCTCCTCGGCGGCGAACGCGGCGAAATCGCCTTTCGCCGCGGCGAGGATGACGGGCGACGAGCAGTTGTACGTCTGGATGATGGCGTCGCCCGGGAGCTCGGCGCGTCCCGCGCGTCCGGAGACCTGCGCGAGCAGCTGGAACGTGCGCTCGGCCGCGCGGAAGTCAGGCATCGAGAGCGAGCTGTCCGCATTGAGGACGCCTACGAGCGTCACGTTCGGGAAGTCGAGCCCCTTCGCAATCATCTGCGTCCCGAGGAGGACGTCCGCCTCGTGCCTGCGGAAAGCGCCGAGGATGTCGTCGTGTGAATTCCTGCGGCTCGTGGAGTCCGCGTCCATGCGAAGTATCCTCGCGCGCGGGAGGCATTTTGAAAGCGCCTCCTCCGCGCGCTGCGTCCCGATGCCGCGGTAGTCGAGCCTGCGCGAACGGCATTCGGGACATTCCGAAGGAACCGGAATCCATCCGCCGCACACGTGGCACCTGCAGCACGAGTCGGCGCGGTGGTACGTGTAGGGGACGGAGCAGTCGGGACATTCGAGGACGTGTCCGCAGTCCTCGCACCTCACGCTCCTCGCCCATCCGCGCCTGTTGAGGAAGAGTATCGACTGCTCGCCGCGGTCGAGCCTGAGCCGGAGCGCGTCGAGGAGTTCCTTCGAGAATATCCTGCCCCTGTTGTCGGGAACGTCCATGTCCACGACGAGCGTGCGCGGCGGCGTGCCGGCGCCGGCGCGCGCCGGCATCGACGCGAGGACGTACTTTCCGCGGCTGACGTTCGCCCAGCTCTCGAGGGACGGAGTGGCGGACCCGAGGATAACGCGCGCCCCTTCTATGGCGCCGCGCATCACTGCGACGTCGCGCGCGTTGTAGCGCGGAGTCTCGTCCTGCTTGTAGCTTGTCTCGTGCTCCTCGTCTACGACGATGAGTCCGAGGTCGCGGACCGGCGCGAAGACGGCGCTCCTGGGGCCGATCACGACGCGCGCCTTTCCGCCGCGGATCCTGTGCCACTCGTCGTAGCGTTCGCCATCCGAGAGCGCGGAATGGAGGACTGCGACGCAGTCCCCGAACCGCGACACGAAGCGCTGGACGGTCTGGGGAGTGAGCGCTATCTCGGGGACCATAACTATCGCCCCGCGTCCGCGCTCGAGCACCGCGGCTATCGCCTGCAGGTAGACCTCGGTCTTTCCGGACCCGGTGACCCCGTGGAGGAGGACCGGCCTGTCGGACGAAAGAACCGCGTCGAGGGCCGCCCTCTGTCCGTCGTTCAGCGGAAGCGGCCTGGACGGCAGGACGCGCCGTCCGACGAGCGGATCCCTTCTCCGCTCACGGAGCTTCACCGTGACGAGTCCCTTGACGCCGAGCTCCCTGATCGTCGAAGGCGTCGTCTTCAGTTCGCGGCAGAGCTGCTGCATCCATCCTCCGCCGAGCCTGACGATCTGTTCGTAGAGCCACTGCTGGCGCTTCGTGACGGAGACGTCTCCGGCGGCGAGGGCGGGCTCGACGAAGACTAGCTCGCGCGGCTTCGCGCCGGGTCTGAGGACAGCGGCGGGGACGGCGGTCCTGAGCGCGCTCTCTATGGGGGATGCGGTGTAGGAGGCGATGGACCTTGCGAGCTCGAGGAGGTTCGACGTAAAGAACGGCGTTTCGTCGACAATCGACTTCACGGGCTTCAGGTCATACTCGGATTCGGCTCCGTCAGGAAGTATCTCCATCGCGAATCCGCGGGCTTCGCGGCGTCCGAAAGGAACGAGAAGAAGCTGGCCGACGGCCAGCTTCTTCTTCAGCCCATCAGGCACCTCGTAGTCGAAGAGCCTGTCGAGCGCAAGGTCGATGGCGACCCGCGCGAGCATTCGTCAGGGCTCGAGGTACTTCATCGTGATTCCGTCGGGAATCGTGAAGCTGTTCGCGTTGTAGATGTCCGTCAGACGGCAGTCGTGCGCGAGGAAGGTCTTGGCGCCGCCGCCCTTGAACAGGATGACGCATCCCTTGTTGCCGAAAGGCTGCGGGAAGGTCTTGCCGAGGGAGATGCGGGTCTTCTGGCTGGACATGTCGTTCTGGCCGCTCAGCGCGAACTGCGAAGTGTCGGCGTTGCGGGAGACGAGCACGGGGACGAAGTCGCCCATTTCGTCGGTCATGCCGGCGACGACCTTCCAGGCGTTGTTGGCCTGCTCGAGCTGGCCGGGCTGCGCGCTCGGAACTCCCGCGCCGGAGAGGGTCGAGGACTCGTAGCCGCTCACGTAGGGATCCCACTCGTCGGAGCTCGTCTGCTTCTCGATGTTGTAGAGCTCCTTGAAGTACTCGGTGGACGTGCCGAACGTCATGCCGGCGATGTCCTCGGTATCGGTGGAGAGACCGTCGGCGGCCGTGAGGTGCGGCCATATCGAGGGCTTGCCCTTGGCGATGCGGTCCGTGTTCGCGATGATTATGCCGTCCACGATCTTCTTGCCGTTCATGGCGAACGTGCTCATGTTGGACTTGAGCATGGCCTCGGCGATCTTCGGATAGAGAGCGCCCATAAGAATGCCGAGAATGCCGATGACGACCAGCAGCTCGACCAGCGTGAAACCCTTGCGTGTTTTCTTCATTTTTTGCCCTTCCTTGGGATTATTGTTTTTGGTGGCTCTATTATCTCAAAAAACCGCGCGATTTTCAAGTGCCTATTTTCAAGAGGGATTTTCCATCGCCTTTTTCAGATACCTGGAATACGCCTTGGTGTACGTCACCAGGCTGAGGAGATTGAGCGCTATCATAAGCGCCTCCACCACGTAGCAGCTCGCGAGCATCGCGGTCCGCCAGCCCGAGAGGCATGCGGCATCGTTGAAGACGATGTACACGTAGACCCAGCCGGCCGCCGGAAACGAAAGCGCGGTGCGGACCTTCCCGATCCACATCGCGGCGCCGTCCGCCCCGTAGAGCGACCCTACGGACCTGAGGAACGTGACCCAGAGGTCGCGCAGTATGTAGAGGATCGCGAACGCAAGCATGACGAGCGAGTGGACTCCGTCTCCCTGGTGCAGCAGGAGCCACGCGAGCGACGGGAACACGACCACGTAGAACACCTTGTCCATGAGCGGATCCGCCATCTTGCCGAGCGGACTCACGACGTTCCATCTGCGCGCAAGCGCACCGTCGAACGCGTCCGTGATGCCTGCAAGGAACATCGACGCGCCAGCCAGGAATATCAAGGCCGTCGACGAACGGAACTCCTCCGCAATGGCCAGCAGCAGCCACGCGACTATGAGCGGCACACGCGAAAAGGTGAGCGTGTTTACGAATATGCCCCTGACGCTCAACCCTGCGAAAGCCCTTCCGCGACGACGTCCTGCATCACGCCCAGCGTCTCCTGCAGCTGCGTGAGGCGCCCCTTGAGCTCCTGTATCTTGAGCTCTGCCTTCTGGAAGTTGCGCCGCGTCGTGAAGAGCTGCTGAAGGACTTCGCCGACGTCGAGGTCGAGATCGGAGAGGAGCATGCCGTCCGGAATCGGAACGAGAATCTTCTCGCCGCAGGAGGTGCACCTGACCTCCAGGCCCGCACCGCGATAGTCGATGACCTGGTTGGCTCCGCAGTGGGGACAGTCGAAGTTGATGTCCGTGTCGCGGACCTCGTCCTGCATCACTGCGTCGGAATCCTGGGTATCGACGGCGGGATCCGCCTTCGCCCCATCCTTTCTGTCTTCGGCTTCTGACATGTCGCACCTCCTTGGCTTTGGCTAGATTATACACTAAATCCTGCACATCCGCAAGGGGGTGTGAATCGCCGCTAGGACTCCCAGATGCCGCGAATCAGGGCGAGGCCCTTCGAGAGCGCTTCCTCCCTCACCGAAGAGTTCGGCTCGAATACGACGTGCCCCACGGAGCGTGCAAGAGGCTTCAGCGCCGCAAAATCGACCTTGCCCTCGCCTGGCGGAAGATGATCGTCGCAGAAATCCTCGACGTCGTTCAGGTGCATCCCCGCGATGTCCCTGAACTCGCTCTCGGCGGGAATGCGCCCGAAATCCTTCGCGAGCCACCCGTGCATCTCCCTGACGCGATGATGCCCCGTGTCGAACCACGCCTTCACAGGGACGTCCCCGAGCGCGGCGCGCAGCTTCGCCATTTCCGACTCGTCGGGGAACGCCTCGAGGTACGGCAGGTTTTCGAGAGCCAGGGTCACGCGGTTCTTTTCAAGCACGGGGACGAGCGCGTCAAGCTCCGCCCTGAAGACGTCCATCATCTTCGCCGCGCGGGCGTCGCGAACCTTGCGCGCGCGGGCGAGCAGCTTCGCGTACTTCGCATCGCCGGCATCGACGTTCCTGCGCGCCGCCGTGAGGGTCTGCGAGGAGAAGCCGCGGCGGAAGACCGTGTCGAAGGCTATGCGCCCCGCGTGGAGGACGACCACGTCCGCGCCGATATCCGCCGCGAACTCCACGCTGCGCTTCACCTGGAACCTCGCCATCGCGCGCGCCTCGTCGTCGAAGCTCGCGAGCGTGTAGAGCTCGGGATGTCCGTACGGGGCCGAGAGCGGAACAGGACAGAAGGCGTGGACCGATCCGACCGGAATGCGGTCGAGCATCCTCCTGAATCCGGGAACGCTCTCCCCGCGGGTTCGGAAGCCGAGCTCGAGTTCGTCGAATCCCAGCTCGAGCGCCTTCTCGGCGATCTCCTCGCCGGACTCGATTCTGCGGTTGCACCAGTTGGTCGAAAGCGAAAGCTTCATGACGGGAAGGCGATCCTCTCCATCATGGAGGCAAGGACCATCGGGCCGGGAACGTGCCTGTCGGAGCGCCTCGCGGCCTCCTCGACCGCCTCGATGTTCCTGAATGCCTTGTAGCGCTCGAGCCGTCCCTCCTCCATCCATCCGCGGACGAAGGACATGATGGTCTTGTAGAAGGCCTTTCTGGCCTGCGCGACGTCCGCGTCGTCGACGGACCCCTCGAGTTCCTTCAGCGTCGCGTCGAGATGCTTCGCCGCGAGCGAGCGCTCGAAGACGCCGACGGGAGGCTTCCCGGACGCGAACACCGCGGACACAGCGTCGAGGAACTCCCCTTCCAGCAGCCCTTCGGAAAGAGGAAGGTCGATGCGCTGCGTGCGCGACACAATCGTCGGGAGCATCCCGTCGGGCGCGTCGGTGAGGAGAAGGAAGAGCGTCTTCTCCGGAGGCTCCTCGAGGGTCTTGAGGAATGCGTTCGCCGCGGCCTCCTGCATGCGGTCGGCGCCTGATATTATCCCGACCTTCCATCCGCCGGAGAACGACGACGTCGACATCGGCTCGACTATGCCGTCACGCATTCCGGGACCGTCGTCGCCCTGCGTCTTCTCGACCTTGATCGTGCGGCTCTTGCCCTGCGGCTTGAGCATGGCGACGTCCGGATGCCCTAGCGCAAGGGAAAGCCTGCCCAGGACGAGGTCCACGAATTCGTCGCACGAGCCGTGGAGGTCGCCGACGACCAGGTAGCCGTGCGCGGCGCGGCCGGAGTCGATCGCGTGCGAGACTAGACCGAAAGCTTCAGCGACTTCCATATCCGCTCCTCGACCTCCTCTACCGTCCCCGCCGCGTCGACGACGGAGATTCTCCCGGGATTCTCCGCGGCCATCCTGAGGAACCCCTCCCGGAGCCGCGCATGGAAATCGGCGCCCGCGAGCTCTATGCGGTCGGCGGACTCTTTCGTCCTGGCGGCGCGCTCGCGCATGCGCTCGAGCGCGACCGCGGGCTCCACGTCGAGGAGGACGGTGCGGTCCGGAAGGAGCCCGTCGCAGGCGAAATCGTTTGCAATCCTCAGGATATCGAGCGGAAGTCCCCTTCCGTACCCCTGGTACGCGAACGTCGAATCGCAGAACCTGTCGCTGACCACCCACGCGCCGTCGGCAAGTGCGGGCTTGATCACGTTCCTGACGAGCTGCGCGCGGGCGGCGAGGAAAAGGAGAAGCTCGGCCCTGTCGCACGGCGGATCCTCGCGTTCGTCCTTGAGGAGTCCGCGCACGAGCTCGGCAAGGCGCGTGCCGCCGGGTTCGCGGACCATCAGAGCCTTCCTTCCGGACCTCTCGAGCCTCGAGACGAGCCGGCCGACCTGCGTGGTCTTGCCGCACCCTTCCCCTCCCTCGATCGTGATGAACATCGCCCGGCCGCCTTTCCGTTGTCGGCGCAAGGTCAGAACTTGCGCTTCTTAGAGAGGATGAAGAGAACTATGCCGATTATTCCCGCGGCGCACGCGGAAATCGCCGCGAGGATCCAGAAGATCGTCGTGTCGCCGGGACCGCCGACAAGAGGAAGCCTGATGTTCATTCCGTAGGCGGAAGTGACCAGGGTCGGAACGGCGAGAAAGATCGTCACCACCGTCAGGTACTTCATCACGTTGTTCAGGTTGTTGTTGATGAGCGACGCGAAAGTATCGAGAGTTCCGTTGAGAATGTTCGCGTGGACCGTCGCCGTCTCGAGCGCCTGCTGGTATTCGACCATCGCGTCCTCGAGCTGGTCGCTGTCGTCCTCCGAGAGGACGAGCTGGCGGGCAGTGTTCGCGCGGGCGAGGGCGATGGTGTCCGCCTTGAGGGACGTCGTGAAGTAGACGAACGTCTTCTCGATCGTGAGGAGCTTCAGCAATATCTCGTTCGAGATGGACTCGTGCAGCTCGTCCTCGAGCGCTATGGTGCGCTGGTGGATGTCGTGCAGGTAGCGGAGGAAGAGCACTCCTCCGTGCCAGATGAGGCGGAACGCGAAGCGGTACTTGTCGGACGGCGGGCAGACCCGGCGGATCTGGTCGAGGAACGCCGTCGTCACGGGCGTGCGCGCGCTGCATACGGTGATGACGGACTCCCCGAGGAGTATGATGCCCAGAGGCACGGTCCTGTACGGGACGACCGAGTCCTCGGAGTTCACGGGACACGGGACGTGGATGATGAGGATCTGCGCACCGTCGTCGTAGTCGAAGCGCGGACGTTCGTCGACGTCGAGGGGGTCGGTGAGGAAGTCGCGCGGAACCTTCGAGTACGTGAGGACGCGCTCAAGCTCGGTCGTGGTCGGTTCGACGAGGTTGATCCAGCAGGAGGTGCCGAAGTCGGGGGCCTCCCTGAGACCTCCGCTCTCCCATCTGTATATCGTCATCATTCACGGCCTCCTTTCCTCCAAAGGCGCCGCTTCTCGTCAGCCGAGCTGCCCGAGGAAGCGAATGTCGTTCTCGTAGAGCCAGCGGATGTCCGAAATCCCGTACTTGATCATCGCGATGCGCTCCACGCCGAAACCGAACGCGTAGCCGGACACTTCCTTCGGATCGTATCCGACGAACTTGAACACCCGCGGGTCGACCATGCCGGCGCCGGCGACCTCGATCCATCCGGACTGCTTGCAGACACTGCATCCCTTCCCCTTGCAGACGTGGCAGGAGAAGTCCACCTCGACCGAAGGCTCGGTGAACGGGAAGAAGTGCGGACGGAAGCGGACCGTGACGCCGGAGCCCATCATCTCCTTCGCGAAGTACGCGAGGACGCTCTTGAGGTCCGCGAGCGATACCGGCTTCGTGTCGACGTAGAGCCCCTCTATCTGGTGGAAGTTCGCGGAGTGCGTCGCGTCCGTCGTGTCGCGGCGGTACGTGCGTCCCGGGCAGATGACCCTGACCGGCGGCCTGTTCGCCTGCATCGTCCTTATCTGCACGGGGGACGTCTGCGTCCTGAGGAGGCAGTCCTCGCCGAACCAGAACGTGTCGCTCCTGTCCATCGACGGATGGTGGGCCGGGGTGTTGAGCGCCGTGAAGTTGTTGAACCTGTTCTCGAGCTCAGGACCGTCCGCGACCGTGAAGCCGAGGCGGCCGAAGACCTGCGCCGTCTCCTCGATGACGCGGGAGAGCGGATGCTTGACGCCAAGTCTCCACCAGCGCCCCGGGAGCGTGAGGTCCGCGTCGACCGGCTTCTCGCCGGACGCGCCGCCGCCCTTCGCGGCAAGGGCGGCCTCCGCCTCCGCGCGCCAGGCCTGCACGGCCTTGCCGAACGCGGGACGCTCCTCCTTGGGGACGTCCTTCATGCCCTTGATGAGGGCCGGAATCGACCCGTTCCTGCCGACGTACTTCACGCGAAGCGCCTCCACGACGGCGGCATCGGACGCCGCCGCTATTTCCGCCAGGCACTCGGCCTTGTTGTTCTCGAGTTCTGCAAGTGTCATTTCGCCACCTTTTCTGAGAGATGGATATTATATCATAAATCGGTCCCCAGCGGAGGCCGAGGACCGATTGTTTCGGGACGGACCCTTTAAAGTTTACACGCAGCGCGGCGAAAGGTTACATGCTTTTTCGCGACACTCCCGATTTCTCGGCTTGTGCCAAACAGACTTGACTGCCACAGTAGAATGCCTACATCACCGTCATCTGATTATCATCTTCCATTGCCCGCAATAGTGCCGTCGTGCCAACAGGGGTCAGCCGATCGCCGCCTTGAAGTTCGCGGCGTAGCGGTTGAAGCCCTCGACGCCGTCCGGAGTCGGGTAGAGCGTCTCGGAGGCGGCGCCCGCGAAGACGTCCTTCGCGAGGAAGTCCTCGAGGCTGCGTCCGCCGGGTCCCTTCGCGGCGTATGCGGCGAGGACCGCCATTCCCCAGGGTCCGCCCTCGGTCGCCGTCGCGAGGCACGTGACCGGAGTCGAAAGCGCGTCCGCGAGATACTGCTGCGCGACGCCCTTGTCCTTGAAGATGCCGCCGTGTCCGGTGAGGGACTCCATCGCCGTCCCTTCGCGGGAAAGTATCTCCATGCCGAACTTCAGCGAGACGAACGCGGAATATATCTGCGCCCTGAAGAAGTTCGCGAGCGTGAACTTCGACTCCGGCCTGCGGACGACCTTGAGCATCGCGTCGTCTACGCCCGCCACGGGCTCTCCGGAGAGGAACGGAACGACCACGACTCCGCCGCAGTCCTTGTCGCCCTTCAGGGATTCCGCGAAGAGGCGTCCGTAGATGTTCGGACCGCCCTCGCTCTTGACGTAGACCTCCTTGAAGAGGTCGGCCCACGCGTTGATTTCGTTCGTGCAGTTGTTGCAGTGCACCATCGCGACCTCTCTGCCGGTCGGAGTCGTCACGACGTCGATCTCGGGATAGTAGCCCTTCATCGGCCTGTCGAGGACGACCATCGCGAAGATGGAGGTTCCGGCGGAGACGTTGCCCGTCCGAGGCGCGACGGCGTTCGTCGCGACCATGCCGGTTCCGGCGTCGCCCTCGGGCGGAGCCATCACGGCGCCGGCCTGCAGGGTCCCGGTCGGATCGAGCCACGCCGCGCCTTCCGCGGTGAGCTTCCCGGCCTCGCCGCCAGCGGGCGCGACCTTCGGGAGCTTCGCGACGATGTCGTCGCCCGTCGCCCTGTCGAACGCCTCGGCCATGCGCACGTTGTATCCGCACGTCGCGGGATCTATCGGGAACATTCCGCTCGCCTCGCCAACTCCGAGCACGTTCTCGCCCGACAGGCGGCGGTGCACGTACCCCGCGAGCGTCGTGAGGCTCCTGACGGACGGAACGTGCGGCTCCCTGCTGAGGATCGCCTGGTAGTAGTGGGAGATCGACCAGCGCTGCGGGACGTTGAACCTGAACATCTCGGAGAGCCTGGCGGCGGCCTCGCCGGTCATCACGTTGCGCCAGGTGCGGAACGGGACGAGGAGCCTCCCGTCCGCGTCGAACGCGAGGTAGCCGTGCATCATGCCGGAGATTCCGAGCGCGGCAAGACTCCTGATCTTCGCGCCATGCTTCGCCTCGGCGTCCGCCGCGCACTTCGCGTACGCGTCCCGCAGTCCGGATTCGATCTCCTCCAGGGAATACGACCAGACGCCGTCGACGAGGGAGTTCTCCCAGTCGTGGGAACCCTGCGCGATCACCTTGAACCTGTCGTCGACAAGAACCGCCTTGATGCGCGTCGAGCCGAACTCAATGCCCATCACGGCCTTGCCGCTCTCTATGAACTCCTTCATCTCATTCCCCTTTCTTTTTTTGACGGCAGCCGGCAGACGGCAGCGTGAACATGCACTAACCGCCGATCACCAGCCGCCAATCACTTCTTCTGTCCGTAGTACGCGTTCGGACCATGCTTTCTCATGTAGTGCTTCTCGCCGACGTAGTCCGGGAGAGGCTCCGTGCGCCCGAGCTGCTCCGTGAGGCGGGCCATCCTGGCCATCGCCTCGAGCGCAATCGCGCCGTCGACGGCCTTCTGGGGATTCGCGCCCCAGGTGAACGGCGCGTGTCCCGCGACGAGGACGCCCGGCTGCGCGAGAGGATCCCTGTCCCTGAACAGCTCGACGATCACCCTGCCGGTGTTGAGCTCGTACGCCTCCTCGACCTCCTCCTTCGCGAGGAAGCGCGTCACGGGGACGGATCCGTGGAACTGGTCCGCATGCGTCGTGCCGTAGCACGGAATCTCGCGGCAGGCCTGCGCCCAGGCGGTCGCCTCGATGGAGTGTGTGTGCACCGCACCGCGGACTCCCTTGAAGTTGCGGTAGAACTCGAGGTGGGTGGGCGTGTCGGAGGACGGATTGAGATCCCCTTCCACGACCCTGCCGGTCGCGAGGTCTACGACGACCATGTCGGACGGCTTCATGATGTCATAGCCGACGCCGCTGGGCTTGATGACGACGAGGCCGGACTCCGGATCGAATCCGGAGGCGTTGCCCCACGTAAGGACGACGAGTCCCGACTCGACTAGTCTGAGGTTTGCGCGGTGGACGTCTTTCTTGAGGTCTTCGAGCATTTTTTCTCCCTGTATTGCTGCGGCGACATTCCGTACGCCGATGTGAAGTTGCGGCAGAAGTACTGCGCGGACGCGAAGCCGGCGAGCGAGGCGACCCTGACGACCGGCTCCTGGGTCGCTATGAGCAGGTGCAACGCCTCCTCGAGGCGGCTTCTCATTATCTCGCGCTGCACGGTCGTGCCGAGCGTCGCCTTGAAGGCCTTCTCCACGACGGCGTGCGAAAGCCCGAGGTGGGCGAACACGTCGGAGGCGGACAGCCTGTCGCGGACGTTCTTTCTGATGAATACGAGCGCCTTGGAGATCCACGGCGGATCCACGGGATATATCTCCGAGGACGCGCGCGTGACGACGCCCTTGGGCGGAAGGAACGATGCCGGCGGATGCGCCGCGGCGGTCGACGAGGTCATCATCCTGTCGAGAATCCTCGCCGCCTCGTATCCGATGCCGAACGCGTCAGGGTCGATCGACGAAAGCATGGGCGTGGAGAACGAGCAGAGCAGCGTATCGTCGTCCACTCCGAGGATCGCGACGTCCTCGGGAACCCGCAGTCCGATCTTGCGACATATCTTCGAAAGCTGGTACGAACGGAGATCGTGGCAGCAGAAGACCGCGCAAGGCAGGGTCAGTCCGCGAAGCCACTTTTCAAGCTCGGCCTCGTCCGGAATCTCCTCGACGCATTCGTTCAGGATGACGTCGCGGGTGAAGTTTGCGAGTATCCTGTGCGGAGTCCTGTAGACGCTGCAGGGATAGCCCGACTTCGCGAGCTCCCTGACGAATTCGTCGCGGCGCGCGTCGGAGTAGCGGATGCCGTCGTATCCGCAGAAGCCGAAGTTGACGAACTTCCTCGTGAGGAAGTGGCTGACTGCGAGACGCGAGATCGCCGCGTTGTCCGCATCCGCCACGCCGAAGCCCGAGTTCTGGCGGAAGAAGACGTCCACCACCGGCTTGTGCAGACTCCTGAGACGGCGCGCGGAATCCTCGTCGAGGACGCGGAATATGAATCCGTCGTAGTGCGTGGCGCCCCCCTTCACGTCCGGGACGAATTCGAGAGACCAATCGCCCTTCGTCTGAGCATACTCGGCAACGCCTTCGCAGAAACGCCTGCCATAGGCGCGCGACCTCTCGACAGTCAGGGCAATTTTCTTCATGCGGTAATTATAGCACTATCCACCACGACCTATCAATGGGAAATATTGCCATGATGATTGACATTCCTGACACGGTGATTCTCAATTCCGCAAGGGACCCGGCGAGCGATCAGGCGATGATTCCGCCGCAGAGCAGTTCGTCGGAGTCAGGTCCGTAGAAGACGGCGCTCTGCCCTGGCGCGATGCCGGACACCCCGTCGGGGAATTCAGCGACATCACCTTCAAGCGTGGCCGGGACGAGCTTCCCCGCAGAGCGGACCTTGACACGGCAGCGGATCGGCTCCGAGGCCGGCGCGAGCGCGACCCAGTTCATGCTCGTTACGCGGAGCGATGTTCTCACCGCTTCGCCCGCGCGCCCGACGACCACGCGGTTCCTGCACGCATCGAGATCGACGACGAAATAGGGCTCGCCCGTTCCGCCGCCGAGTCCCAGGCCCTTGCGCTGACCTATCGTGAAATGCCAGAATCCGGCGTGATGCCCGAGAACCCTGCCGGACGTGTCGACGATCTCGCCGGGACGCTCGGGAGCTCCGATGAGCTCGCTGACGTCGCCGGAATAGAAATCCTGCGAATCCGGCCTCTCGGCGGAGACGAGTCCGCGGCGACGCGCAATGTCGCGGACCTCCGCCTTGGTCAACTCGCCGAGCGGAAATATCTGGCGCGCAAGCTGGTCCTGCGAAAGGCGGTAGAGAAAATAGCTCTGGTCCTTCGCAAGGTCCCTGGCGCGGAGGATGGCGTAACGGGAGCCGACCGGCGCCACCCTCGCATAGTGTCCCGTCGCGAACCTGTCAAACCCGATTCCGGACTCCGCCGCGAGCCGCGGGAGGAGTCCGAACTTCATGGTCGCGTTGCAGAAGACGCAGGGATTCGGGGTCCTTCCCGAAAGGTACGTCTCGCGGAAGTACCTGACGACCGTGTTCTCGTACTGTTCCGAGACGTCGAAGACGCGATATTCGATTCCGATATCCTTCGCGAGCCTCTCCGCCGTCGCGATGTCCTCGGCCTCGCCGGCCCCGAAGCACGCGTCCCGGGTCCCGCCCCTGTAGGTTCCCCTCCACAGCTTCATCGTTATGCCGACGACGTCGTACCCGCGCTCCTTCAGGAGAAGCGCGGCGACGCTGGAGTCGACACCCCCGGAAAGTCCCACGGCAACCTTCATCATCGCATTTTAGAAAGTTATTCTATCATCTGTCCGACGGGAAATCAAGGCAGACAGCACGAAAGCGGACGACAGGAAAATGAAAGCATCCGCGAGACACCCGGTCATCCTGCGATCACCCGAGCACGTTCATGCCGCGGTCGCGGAGGGAATCGATCGCGACGGACAGGCGCTCCCTGCGCTCGCGTCCGTCGTCGTCCGGGCTGCCGAAGAGTGACGGCGCGGAGGAATCGGGACGGAACTGGAAGTTCGCGACGCCGAATCCGACGAGGCGGACCCTGCGGACCTTGCCGTCCTGCGGCCAGACGCGGTTGAAGAGCGCTATCGCCGCGGCGCGGAAGGCTATGTCGTCGCGCGAAGGAGTGGCGAACGGAACCTGGCGCGTAAACGTGTTGAAATTCGCGTCGCGTATTTTCAGCCGCGCGGTTTTCGCCCAGCGCTCCTCGCGACGGAAACGGCGCCCGACCTCCGCGACGAGCTCGAGGACCTTCCTGCGCACTGCAGCGCGGTCGGTTTCGTCGCGGTCGAAAGTATGCTCGCGCGAGACGGACTTCTCCTCCGCCTCCTCGCGAGCGACGGAATCGGAGGAGCGTCCGAACGCGTAGTCGTGGAGCGAGCCGGCGAGCGAGTATCCGACGATTCCCGCGAGACGGTCGACCGGAAGCCGCTGGAGGTCCCTGCATGTGGCGATGCCGTACGGTTTCAGGAGCTCCGCCGTCTTCCTGCCGACGCCCCAGAGTATGCCTATCGGCTTCGGAGCGAGAAAATCGGCGATGTCCTTCGGATCGAAAGGCATCATGGTGAGTCCGTCAGGCTTCTTCATCTCGCTCCCGATCTTGGCGAGGAGCCTGTTGGGGGCGATTCCGACGGAGCACGTGACTCCGCACTTTTCGCGTATCTCGGCGCGGAGGCGCTCGCCAAGCTTTTCCGCGGATCCGTGCAGGTGGATCGTCCCGGTGATGTCCAGGAACGCTTCGTCGATCGAGACGCCCTCGACCCACGGCGAGTAGCGCGAGAAGACGCGGAACGCGACATCCGAGACATCCTTGTAATAGTCGATGTCCGGAGGAGTGAAGATTCCCTCCGGGCACAGCTCGTAGGCGGTCCGCGACGGCATCGCCGAACGGACGCCGAACCTGCGCGCCTCGTAGGAGCAGGTCGAGACGACTCCGCGGTCGTGAGGACCCGCGCCTACGATGACGGGGCGTCCGCGCCACTCGGGATGGCGCTTCAGTTCGCAGGACGCGAAGAAGGCGTCCATGTCGACGTGGAGGATGACGCGATTCACGACCTGCGCCTCCTTTCGCGGACTCTCGAAAGGAACCTCACGTTGAGGAGGAACGGCGGAAGGGTCGCGAGGCAGCACAGGACGTCAGACACAGGCATGGAGAGCCATATGGCGAGCGTCTTGTCCTCCATCAGATACGGAAGGAACCATATGACCGGAAGCATTATGAAGCCCTGGCGCATCGTGGAGAGGATGATGGCGGTCCCGGGATGGCCGATGGCCTGGAAGTACGTGGTCGCGACGATGTTGAGTCCGATCGTCCAGATCATGCAGTTCGAGAGCGCGAGATCGCGGGAGGCGATTTCGACGAGCCGCGGGTTGTCCCCTTCCACGAAGATGCGCGCGACGAGTTCGGGGAAAGGCGGAATCACCTGGACGACGAAGGAGAGGAAGCACAGGGCGGTCGTGATCCAGAGTCCCATGACGAGCGCGTCCCTTACGCGGCGATAGTTCCTGGCTCCCCAGTTGTAGCCTATGATGGGCTGTATGCCGAGCTGCGCGCCGATGACCGGCGTGAGCGTGAGCATCAGGGCCGCCTCGAAGACGCCGAGGGAGGCTATCTGGGTGGTCGCGCTCGCCTTGTCGGGCGCCCACTTCGCGAAGGCGAGCTGGAGGGAGAGGTTTATGAGCGAGGCGAGGAGCTGGCTCGCGAACGGCGCGAAGCCGATTGCGCTCGTGCGGACCACGAGGTTCCAGTAGAGGCGGATCCTCGAGAAGCGCAGGCGGACGACGGTCTTGCGCGCGAGATAGCGCCAGAGCGCGAAGGCGCAGCTTGCGAACATGGCGACGTTTGTCGCCCATGCGGCGCCGGCGACCCCGAGTCCGAGTCCGAAGGAATGTCCGAAGAAACTGCAGTCGAAGATGAAGAACGGATCGAGCACGAGGTTCGTCCCGAAGCCGACGACCATGCATGCCATCGACGAGAGGGCGGCCCCTTCGGCGCGCATCAGCGCGGAGAGTCCGAATGCGAGATGGGAGAAGAGATGGGAGAAGACGACGAGTCCCAGATATGTCCGCGCGCACTCGAACGCCTCTGGCGAGACCTTGTCGCCGCCGCACCACGCGAGGACAGCGTCGAGGTTGAAGAAGACGAGCGGCGGAAGGACGCAGAAGAACAGGAGCTTTATCGCGACGAGCTCGCCGAGCAGCTTCTCGCAGGTGTCGCGGTCGCCTTCACCAAGCTTGATGGAGAGAACGGCGGAATGTCCCGCGCCGACGAACATTCCGAACGCTGCGAAGAGCATGACGACCGGAAAGACGAGAGTAAGCCCCGTCATCGCGGCCTCGCCGCATCCACGCCCGATCCAGAACCTGTCCACGACCGCGTAGAGCGTGTTCAGGGTCATCGCGACGAGCGCCGGCCAGGAATACTTGAAGAGAATCGCGCCCAGTTTCCCGGACGCGAGCTCTTCGAATCTAGTCCTGCCGTCTGGCATCGCAGACTGAAGGTAAAGACGTCAGAACACGACCGCGGTGTCGGGGAGCGCGTCCCTGATGCGCTTCATCTCCTCGGTGGACTCGATGTGGAGCCCGCCCATCTGGAGCGTCCTAAGCGACTTCCATGCCGAGATGTCCTCGGGCAGCCTGGTGATGCCGGTGCTCGAGAGTATCAGGTGCGAGAGCCCCTCCTTCTTCGCGAACCATTCGGGGACCTCGGTTATGCCATGGTTGAAGGAGAGGTCCACCGTGTCGAGGGACGGGAGGTCTCCGAGCGTCTCCGGGACGGCCGTGAGCCTGTTGGCCCTGAGGTATATCCGACGGAGATCCTTGAGTCCTCCGAGGTCCGGCAGCGAAGAGATGGCGTTGTTGTCGAGCCTGAGCCACTTGAGAGAGGTGAACTCGGCGAGCGCGTCCGCGTTGGTGATCGCGTTGTAGTCGAGATTCAGGTATTCGAGGCTCTTCGGATCGAAGTTCGAGACCCTCGACGAGAGGTTGGACCATCCGCCCTGCTCGCCGAAGTAGATCATGCCCTTCTCGTGGACGTCCCTGGCGGTGACGACCGAGAGACCCGCGTCCTTGAGCCAGACGCGGGTCTCGGGCCGGACGGAATCCTCCGCGGGCGGAACCTCGCGGAAGCAGCCCGCGAGCGCCGCGAGAGCGGCGAACGCGGGGATGCATGTCTTTGCGGAGATCATCACTTTGCCGCCTGGGCAGCCTCGATGATGCCGGCGAAGCTGTCGGCCTTGAGGGCCGCTCCGCCGATGAGTCCGCCGTCGATGTCCTTCTTGGCGAGGAGCTCCGCGGCGTTGCCGGGCTTCATCGAGCCGCCGTACTGGATGCGGACGGTCTCGGCGGTCTCGGCGCCGACGAGCCTGGCGAGAGTGGCGCGGATGAGGGCGTGGACCTCCTGCGCCTGGTCGGGCGTGGCGGTCTTGCCGGTTCCGATCGCCCAAACGGGCTCGTACGCGATGACGAGCTTCGCGCAGTCGGCGGCGGCAATGTCCTTGAGACCGACGTTCATCTGGCGCTCGATGACCTCGTTGAGCCTGCCGGCCTCGCGCTCCTCGAGCGTCTCGCCGATGCAGACGATGGCGGTGAGTCCGGCGGCGATGGCCGCGCGCGCGCGGAGGTTCACCGTCTCGTCCGTCTCGCCGAAGTACTGGCGGCGCTCGCTGTGGCCGACGATGACGTACTTCGCGCCCGAGTCGACGATCATTCCCGTCGAAATCTCGCCGGTGTAGGCGCCGGACTCCTTCCAGTGGCAGTTCTCCGTGCCGACGCCGACATGCGTTCCGGCGGCCGCGGCCACCGCGGCGGGGACGTCGATCGCGGGCGTGCAGCAGACGACCTCGACGTCGGGATACTGCCTGGTCGCCTCCGCGATCGCCTTGACGAGTGCGGCCGTCTCGGACGGCTTGACGTTCATCTTCCAGTTTCCGGCTATGATTTTCTTTCTCATTTTGTCTTTGTTCCTTTTTCAGTTTTAGATTTCTTCGGATCAACGTACTTGCGGTGCCTGACGCCTGCCTGCCTGAAGATGCTCTTGACGGTGTCGAGGAAGGCGTAGTCGCCGTCGTAGACCACTTCCTTGATGCCGGAGTTGATGATGAGCTTCGCGCAGGTGAGGCATGGCGAGAGCGTGATGTATATGGTCGCGCCCTCCAGGGCGTGGCCGTAGAGCGCGGCCTGGCAGATGGCGTTCTGCTCGGCGTGGACGCAGAGGCACTCCTCGAGATGGTCCCCGCTCTTCTTCGTCCTGCCGCACCTTGGACAGCCGCCCGCGAAGCAGTTCTTCACGCCGTGCGGCGTACCGTTGTATCCGCTCGAGAGGATGTGGTTGTCCTTCACTACGACCGCGGCGACATGGCGGCGCATGCAGTTGGAGCGCGAGGATATCACTTTCGCGATCTCCATGAAGTAGGCATCCCAGCTGGGACGCGGGTCTTTGACTTTTCGGGCCATTTCAGGATATTATATCAAAAAACGGCGGTTGGTGGTTGGGGAGTGCGGTCTTTGACAGGGGAGGCGCCAGAATCACCTAAGATAGATGAAAAGACCGGGGGCACGCTTGCGGAAGGAATAGGATAATAGGACGTTGTCTATCGCGGAGCAGGTATCGCGCCCCTGCTCGTTGACATCGACCCAGCGATAGAGGACATGCTCGCCGGACTTCACAGAGAGATCGATCGAAGCCTCGAGATTCGTCTCCGCAAACGAGTAGGCGCTGTCCGTGGTAAGCGGCATGGTCCAGCAGAGTTCGGGAACCGTCCGCCAGTCCCCTTCCGCAACGACTGAAACGAGCGCGTTCGTGACAAGGTATTCGAACCTCAGGGTGTTTACCGCCGGATTCTTGTTGTTCAGCTGCCTCGCGTCGAACGAGACGGCGACGTTCGTCGCGACCCACTCGGTGCCGTTCGAATGCGCGAATCCGTAGGCGAAGGAAGCGCTTTCAGTCGCCATCGACCCGACCGAGAGCGAAGCGGTATCATACACGTAAAAACCTCCATACTGCGTCGTTCCGGCGTTCTCCTTAACGTTGGTGACGGAATCGGAATTCGCACACGCCTGCCATTCCGGAAGCAACAGCAGGAAAGCCGAAAAAGGCGAATTGTTGCCTAATCCGGCGAGATTGCCGAAGTCCCTGGAATACACGTCTCCGGCCATGTTCCATGCAGTGCAGTCCGTGACTACGTCGTTTCCGCCGCCGCCGGGTCCGCCGACGAGCAGACTTACGGAATCCAGCATGACTCTCGTGTCGGATCGGTTGGTTACCGAATGGATGATCAGCCTGTCGCCAGGCAGAATGGAACCCGGCGAAAAGGCATAGTCGCAGAAATTCGTTCCGGAAGCAAGTTCGACGGAACCGACCGAATTGGTGACTCCGCCTCGCAGCAGGGAAACCGGAACGATGCCGCCGCCGCCGGAAGG
>JAFONM010000045.1 GCA_017418445.1 Kiritimatiellia bacterium | reverse complement strand
TCGCCCGAGATGAGCGGCTTCACGGTGTGGCAGTTCTGCGACGCGCGCACGTTCTTCCGCGGCGGCAGCGACATCCGCACGAAGCCCCTCGGCTACAACATGGCCGGGCTCTTCGACCGCCACCGCAACGCCAAGATGGCGGCGGCGACGGTGAAGCGCCACTATGCCGGGAAATAAAGCGAGGTCGAAAAAGGGGCCGGACCGTTCTGTATGCGAGGCAGCGCATCCTGCGGCTGCCATGGATGAGTCTGCCGCCGCTGTGCGTGGAATTGTGGTATAATATCGCAAACTCGGTTAGGGACCACAAGGGAAAATCATCGACATGAAACGCAAGATCGTCCTTATCGCAAGCCTCGTCGCGGGCCTCCTGGCGGCGCTGCTCACCCGCACGTACATCTCCGCCAAGGAAAACGAATTCGCGCGCATGAAGGCGAAGTTCCACAGGGAGTACGGCGAGATGATGGCGCTCTGCTTCAACCGCGACATGCCGAGCGGGACGGTGATAACGATCGGCGACATTTCGGAGTGCCCGACAATAGAGAAGGGCAACGACGACGTCCTGACCAAGAAGGACATGATGGACATCGTCGGAGCGAAGACCGTAGGCGCGCACAGGCGCAACGTTCCGCTGCGCCGCTCGTACATCGAAGGGGCCGAGGAGCGTCGCAACGGACTTTCCTCCATGCTTCCCAAGGAAGGCCACCTCAGGGCGATGTCGATCAACGTGACCGGTTCCGCCTCGGTGTCGGGAATGATCCGTCCGGGCGACAGCGTGGACGTGATAGGCACCTTCGACTTTCCGAACGACGAGGGCAAGATCAAGCGCGGCGATCCCGTGACGTGCACGATCCTCCAGAAGGTCCTCGTCCTCGCGACCGGATCCGACACGTCGCGGACCGCGGCGAGAAGGGCGGAGATGGGCGGCTCGGGACGCTCCGGCGGCTATTCGCTGGTCACCCTCGCCGTGACTCCCCGCGAGGCGGAGATGCTGGCCTTCGCGGAGCACATCAAGGGACGGCTCGTCCTCACTCTCAGGCGCTACGACGATCTTGTCACCGAGGAGACTCTTCCGACGGTCGACTTCTCCAAGATACGCGAGGAGATCGAGGACCTCAACAAGCTCCGCAACAAGAAGGACCGCAGGCGCTGAGGAGACGACGCGATGCTCGAACTCACGACCCTCATCGACGGAAACCGCGAAAGGTGCAGCATCTCGGACGGCGTGTGGCTCATCGGCCGCGGCGACATGTGCCGCCTGAGGCTTGACTTTCAGGACGTCAGCGAGCGCCACGCGCTCCTCACCGTAAGGAACGGCCGGGCGGTCATCGAGGATCTCCACAGCGCCAACGGAACGTACGTCAACGGCGAGGAGATCGACAGGCCCGTCGAGCTCGACGGATCCAAGGTCGTCCAGATCGGCTCGAGCATGCTGCGCATATCGGAGGCGGACGCAGGGACGGCGGAACCGCAGTCTGAATATGCAGAGCCGCATCCTGCCGGCTGGACTGCGGACGCGCATCCCGAGGCGGTCCCGGCGTCCGAGCCGGAGGCGCCGCGGCAGGAAGACGAGTCGCCGCCGCCCGATCCGATGCGCGAGATTCGCAGGAACGTCCAGGAGCAGATCCAGCACGAGCTTCTCAAGCGCATGGACATGAAGAAGCTCACGCTCCAGGGCGTGGACCACGAGGGACTCGAGGACACGGCGCGCGAGAAGATACGCGGAATCATCGACGAGGTCGTGGCGAAGGGGAGGCTCCCGGACGGAATCGACCCGGTGCGGCTCGAGGACGACGTCTTCAACGAGGCGATGCGGCTTGGTCCGCTCGAGGATCTTCTCGCGGACGACACGGTCAGCGAGATCATGGTCAACGGGGCCTCGAAGGTCTACGTGGAGCGCGGGGGCAAGCTGCAGCTTTCGGACTGCCAGTTTACGGACGATGCGAGCGTTCTCGCGGTCATAGAGCGCATCGTAGCCCCGCTCGGGCGCCGCATCGACGAGAGCCAGCCGTACGTTGACGCGCGACTCGCGGACGGCAGCCGCGTCAACGCGATAATTCCTCCGCTGGCGCTGTCGGGTCCGACGATCACGATCCGAAAGTTCTCCAAGAAGGCGCTGACGCCGGACGACTTCATCCGATTCGGCACGTGGACGCACAATGCCGCCGAGTTCATGCGGCTCTGCGTCCTCCTGAGGAAGAACGTGATCGTCGCGGGCGGAACCGGTTCCGGCAAGACGACCCTCCTGAACCTTCTTTCCGGCTACATTCCGCACGACGAGCGCATCGTGACCGTCGAGGACGCCGCGGAACTGCGCCTCCAGCAGCCGCACGTCGTCCGCCTCGAGGCGCGTCCCCCGAACATCGAGGGGAAGGGCGCCGTGACGATCCGCGATCTCGTGAGGAACTGCCTGCGAATGCGTCCCGACCGCATCATCGTCGGCGAATGCCGCGGAGGAGAGGCGCTCGACATGCTGCAGGCGATGAACACCGGACACGACGGCTCGCTGACGACGGTGCACGCGAACTCGCCGCGCGACGTCGTGTCGCGTCTCGAGACGATGGTGATGATGAGCGGGATGGAACTCCCCTCGAAGGCGATCCGCGAGCAGATCGCGAGCGCCGTCGACGTCATCATCCACGAGTCGCGGCTCTCCGACGGCTCCCGCAAGGTCGTCGCCATATCGGAGGTGACGGGAATCGAGGGCAACCAGATAGTCATGCAGGAGATATTCGCCTTCAGGCAGACCGGGGTGGGCGCGAACGGCAGGGTCCTCGGGGATTTCCGTCCGACGGGGGCGATGCCCACGTGGTACGACCAGCTTGCGGGCCGCGGCATAAAGTGCGATCCGAGGATGTTCGATCCGGACTTCGAGGGAAATGTCGACCTGGAGGTGCGCAGGTGATCGGCTGGCTGATAGTCTCGCTCTTCGCCTTCGCCGTCGGCGGACTCGGCGCCTATTGCCTGACCGGCATAAAGGTGAAGTCCGGCTGGCAGAACGGGGACGGTCCGATCGCCCGCTGGCTCGACGGGCGCCGCCGGCGCAGGTTCAACGACCAGCTTCCGGAGGCGCTTGCGACGATGTCGAACGCGCTTCGCGCGGGATTCTCGCTCGCCCAGGCCTTCGACAGCGTGGTCGAGCAGGGGGAGAAGCCGATGTGCGAGGAGTTCTCGATACTCCAGCAGCAGCTCAGGATCGGCATGGGCTTCGAGGACGCGCTCCAGTCCATGTCGGACCGCGTCGGATCCGACGACCTCACGCTCGTCATCACGGCGATACTGGTCAGCCGCAAGACGGGCGGCAACGTCACCGAGATCTTCGACAAGATCTCCGACACGATCCGGCAGCGCATGAAGATCGAGCGCAAGATAAGGACGCTCACGGCCCAGGGTCGGATGCAGGGCATCATCGTCTCGCTGATGCCGCTGGTTCTCGGCGTCGCGATGGTCTTCCTGAAGCCGAAGATGATGATTCCGTTCCTCCTCAGCTGGACGGGCCTGATTTCCGTCGTCGCCGTGATCTTCCTTATCACCGTGGGCTGGCTGATAATCCGCAAGATCACCAGGATCGAGATCTGAGGCGGAAGGCAAAAGGGGTGAAACATGAAGGACCGCGGCGATTGCCGCGGTCCTTCGGCTTTGCTGCCTGTTTGGACGTCTTACTTGACGGTGACGACGGAGTTGAACGTGCCCTGGTCGTTATGGACCGAGTTGACGTTCTCGGGGTCGGCGGCCCACGTGCCGTCGATCACGAACTTGTACTGGTACACGCCGGGGACGAGCTTGACGCTCGCCGCGTAGACGCCGGACGACGCCTTGTACGCCATCTTCTTGGCGGTCGGGTTCCAGTTGTTGAACTCGCCTGCAACGTAGACGGCCTTGCCCTTGTCGGCATGGACCGTGAACGTGACGGTCTTGGCGACCGGCTTCTTCGCCGACGCCTTCTTGGCCGCGGGCTTGGTTGTTTTCCTGGCGACGACCTTGACGGCCGTCGACGCCTTCTTCGTTGCCTTGATCTTCATTTTGCTGTTCTTTTCCTTTTGTCTTGCGTCGTTGTTGCGGGAAGTCGCCTTCCCCGACGTGAACGGGGCAATAGTATCTCATATTTTTTTGATTTGTCAATGCCCAAATGTGAAAAAAATTTGGTATAATCTCCGCACGCATGAAGGACGAAGTCAACGCCAGGGTTTGCAGGTGGTTCACCGTAGTCATATTGCTGCTGATAGTCGTCGGCGGCATATACTGGGTGTGGCCCAAGTTCATGCGCGGCCAGGGTCTCAGGGCGCAGGAGGCCGACCTCGACGCGAAGATCATGGACGTCGACTCCAGGATTGCCGAGACGACGGAGCTCGAGAGGCGGTTCGAGACGGACCAGGAGTGCGTCGAGTCCATCGCGCGCGAGAACGGTCTGTGCAAGCCGGGAGAGGTCAAGTTCGTCATCGAGGACGACGGTTCCGACGGCGGGAAGTGACCATGGCCGGATTTCTCAGACTGGTCCTCGCCCTGCTGCTCGCGCCTGCATGCTGGGGGGCGGCGCACGCACTCGTGAAGACCACGGCCGTCGCCGCCGGCCTCACCGCCGGGGTCCTTTCGTTCACAGGGGGCATGGCCGCGTTCGTCGCCCTGTGGCTGGCCGTCGGCCATCCGGTCAAGACGTACGTGCTCGGCCACGAGCTGACGCACGCCATGACCGGGATGATGTTCGGCGCCGTTCCGTCGCGTCTGAGGGTGAGCGACCGCGGCGGCAGCGTGAACCTGACAAAGTCCAACGTCATAATCACGCTCTCGCCCTACTTCATTCCGTTCTACACGCTTGTCGTCCTGGCGGCGGCGCTCGTCACGGGCATCTTCGTGAAGCCTCTTCCGTGGCCGCTCGCGTGGGTCTTCGCCGTCGGCTTCACGTGGGCGTTCCACGTCGTCTTCACGGTGGATTCCCTCTCCCGTCCCCAGCCGGACGTCCGCGAGTACGGGCGGCTCTTCTCGTGGACGTTCATCTTTCTCGCGAACATCGTCCTCGTCCTCGTGGCGCTGGCGGCGGTGAACGGAGCGGCGTTCGTGGAAACGGCGAGGACGCTCTTCGGATGCGTCTGGTCGGCATACGCATTCACATGGACCCTGATGTCAAAGGCTTTCTCCCATGTATCCTGAACTCATACCGGGACTTCCGATCCAGACCTTCGGCGCGATGATCGCCGCGGGGATTCTCATATCGTGGAAGGTCGTCGAAAAGATCTGGAAGGGGCGGGACCTCTCGACGCTCGTCTTCATCCTCGTGATCGCCGGAATAGCCGGAGGCCGCATCGCGCACGTGGTCGAGTACTGGAGCGAGGACGGCTTCGGCGATGACTTCGCGAGCGTGTTCGCGGTGTGGAAGGGCGGACTGGTGTTCTACGGCGGGCTCGCCGCGGCGGTCCTGGCTTTCGCCGCGTGGTGTGTCGCGAAGAAGCCTGACGTCCTCGCGCTTCTCGACGTCCTCGCGGTCGGAGTCCCTCTCGGGCACGCCTTCGGCAGGATCGGATGCTTCTGCTACGGATGCTGCTGGGGAAGGCTCTCGGACTCCATTTTCGCCGTCGCCTTCCCTTCGGGCTCGCCGGTCTGGTGCTCGCAGGTCCGCGACGGACTCATTGCCCGCACGGCCGCGCATTCGCTCCCCGTCCTTCCGACGCAGCTCTTCGAGTCGGCGTTCCTGTTCGCCCTCTTCGCGCTTCTCCTCTGGCTCTACCGCCGGAAGCGGGCCTTCACCGCGGCGGCGTATCTCGTCGGCTACGGACTCTGGCGCTTCGCGATAGAGTTCCTCAGGGACGACGCGCGTCCGTCCGCGCTCGGACTCTCCAGCGCGCAGCTCTTTTCGATTCCGCTCGTCGTGGCGGGTCTCGTCGTGCTGATATGGTCGATCAAGGAACATGGCAGGCGTTCATCTTATAATTGACGAGGACGACTACCTCGTGAACGAGACCGCGAAGTCGCTCTACGGCGACGGCACGGGACTCGAGGTCGTCGACTCGGCGACCTCGACGAACGCCGAGCTGCAGCTCAGGGACATCGCCGAGGTCGACATGAGCTTCTCGACCCCGCCGTTCCTCGATCCGCGCAGGGTGACGTGGTGGAAGAACGTCATGTTCCTCCCGCACCAGGGCGGCGGCGCTCCGTCCGCGGACGTCAAGGAGGCGATGGAGAGGTTCGCGAAGAAGGTCGCGGCGACTCCGCCCTCCGACAGCCAGATGCTCATCATATCCGGTCCGAAGCTCCTCAAGACCTCCGTCTTTGTCAGGAACTTCGGGAATTCCGCCCGGCTCCACATGCAGGCGAAGACCGGCGCGCGCGCGCAGGGCGAGGCGGCCGTCGGACGCGTCCTCGCCTTCGCCGCGGAGCTCGGCCTCGAGTTCGCGCCCGGCGCCGCGGAGCTCTTCGTCTCCAGGGTCGGGACCGATACGCGCTCGCTGCGTTCGGAGATCGAGAAGATGCGCGACTGGCTTGGGCCGAAGGAGCGCAGGATAACGCCCGCCGCGATAGGCGAGGTGACGTCGCAGGGCGTCGGCGTCGAGCCGAACATGTGGTCGGTGACCGACGCACTCGGCGTCCGCAACCTCGCGAAGGCGATCGACGCGATGCGTCCGTTCGAGGGCGAGACGAGTTTCGCCGTCTCGATGACGACAGTGCTGGAGGGATTCTTCCGCCAGCTCGCGGAACTCAAGGACGCCGCGATGCGCGGACGCCTCGAGGAGGCGACGTCCGGAATGACGCCGTGGGCGGCGAGGAGGAACCTGCAGTTCCTTTCCCGCTGGCGGCTCGACGAACTGCGCTTCGCGCGAGCGCGTTTCGCCGCGCTGCGCGAACGCGCGGTGACGTCGTCCGACGGGGTCGGCGACCTGGTCGTCACCGAACTGGTCCGCGCCTGCGGGAGGGGAGGCGCGAGATGAGGGGGCGGCTTCTCGACCTCAAGTCCGCGGCGGAGCACGCGCTCGTCGACGAGAACGAGCTGAAGCACTGCGCCCAGCGCGGCGAGATAGAGTCCGTGAAGCGCGGGGACGACTGGTATTTCGAGCACCGCACGCTGGACGAGTGGGCGCAGCGCAACCTTCTCGCCTCGTCGAAGAAGGATGTCGACGTGGCGGAGAGCGCGCTGACGGACCGCCGTCGCCGCGCGACGCAGGAGACGTTCTCGATCGCGGATCTGTTCCCGCCGTCCGGCATCACGCTCGACCTGCGCGCGAAGGCGAAGGCGGGCGCGATACGCGACATGACCGACCTCGCCGTCGCGACGGGACTCGTCTACGACGACGAGGGACTCTACGCGGAGCTCGTCGCGCGCGAGGACGCGGCGCCGACGGCGGTCGGAATGGGCGCCGCGTTCCTCCATCCCCGCTACCACGATCCGTACTTCTTCGAGGAGACGTTCATCGGGTACGGACGCGCGCAGCGGCCCATATTCTTCGGCGCTCCGGACGGCGAGGGGACGAGGCACTTCTTCATCGTCTGCTCGACCGACCACGAAACGCACCTCCACATCCTTGCGCGTCTCGCGGTCCTCGCGCACGGCACGAATCTCCTGGAGCGCCTCGACGCCGCGACCGTGAAGGAGGACGTGACGACGGCCATACGCGAATGCGAGGAGGAGTACGCGAAATGAAGCGCTTCTGGTTCTTCGACCTCGACGGGACTCTCGCGGACACCGATCCTGACATACGCGGGGCGTGGAAGGCGGCGCTCGCGGACCTCGGGCTCTCCGCGCCGACGTTCGACCGGGACTTCGTCGCGGGTCCGCCCATTGAGGAGATGGCGAAGAAGCTGCTTCACGACGTCTACACGCCCGAGATCGGCATGCGCATCCGCGAGCGGTTCGCACTCCGCTACGACCACGACGGATTTCCCCTCACGAAGGAGTATCCCGGCGTCCTCGACGCCGTGAAGCGGATTTCCGCCGCGGGCGGACGCGTGTTCATCGCGACGAACAAGCGCTATGCGGGGGCGGTCGCGATGGCGGAGCACTTCGGGTGGAACGCCGTGTTCGAGAAGGTCTACGCCGGCGACATGCACATGGACGACCCGAAGATCGGCAGGATGCGCAAGCCCGCCCTCATCGCGTTCATCATGCGCGAACATGGCGCGAAGTGCGGCGAATGCGTCCTGGTCGGCGATACCTGCAGCGACTTCGAGGCCGCCAGGGCCAATTCGATCGAGTCCGTAGGCGTCGCATGGGGATACGGCGATCCCGGTGAACTTGCGCAGGCGACGCGCATAGCGAGGACTCCGGCGGACATCGGCGCCGAGGCCTGAGTCAAAGTTTCGCCACGGCGTAGCCCGCCTTGACGGCGAGATGCCTGTCGTCGTCGTAGTCCGCGCCCGGAGTCGTGAGAAGCGGGCCTGCTATCCCCGCCGATATTCCGACGTATACCGCCTTTTCCGCCGTTGCGTCGTCCATGTCGCGGCGTCCGCCCGCGAAGCGCAGGGGGACTGTCGGGTTCACCAGGCGCAAGAGCGCTATCGAGTCGATGATGCGGTCCGGGTCGAGAAAACCGGATTCTCCCAGCGGCGTCCCCTTGACGGGATGGAGGACGTTCACCGGAATCGACACGGGCTCGACTTCCTTCAGCGCGAAGGCGAATTCGACGAGCTCCTCGTCGCTCTCGCCCATTCCGATTATTCCGCCTGAGCAGACATCGAGTCCGAGCTTTTTCGCGGACCTGATCGTCGCGATCTTGTCGGACGTCGTGTGCGTCGTGCAGAGCTTCCCGAACCGCGACGGCGCGGTTTCGAGGTTGCAGTGGAGGCGCTCGAGTCCGGCGGCCTTGAGCTTCCCGAGGTCATCCTCCGTGACGAGTCCCGGCGAGGCGCAGAGGTGGAGGCGGGTCTCGGACCTGATCTTCCTGAGAGCCTCGCATATTTCGTCGATCTGTCCGGGGGACTGTCCCCGCCCCGAAGTGACGATCGCGAAGCGGACCGCTCCCTTCGCCTCGGCGGCCTTTGCGGCCTTGACGCATTCGTCCGCGCCGATCCAGCCGTGGTTCTCGCAGGCGGTGCGGTAGCGCCCCGATTGCGCACACCACTTGCAGTCCTCGCCGCAGCGCCCCGAACGCGCGTTGACGATTCCGCAGAAGTCGAACACCTGCGGGGTCCGCGCCTTGGTGACGCGGTGCGCCGCCTCGCGGAGAGTCCTGCGGGGAACCGCCCTGAGGAACCATACCGCCTCCTCCTTCGTCAGTTCGCCGCCGCGCTCCAGCCTCGAGACTGTCGATTCGACGTTGAACATCTCGTTGAAGCTTCCCGTGCGGTATCCTTCCATGTCCATCGCGACGTACCTGATGCCTATCGACCTGAAGTCCTGGACGATCGTCTCCCGCATCGAAAGAAGCCTTTCCATGTCCGCCGGCGCGACCTCGATGCGCGCGAGCGTTCCGCCGTGGAGCCGGACCCTTGCGCCGCGGAAACCTTCGTCGAAAAGCAGGTTCTCCGCCCTGTCGACAGTCTGAAGCTTCTCGAGCGTAATGGTCTCGCCGTAGGGGATGCGGGAGGCGAGGCACGCCGCGGCGGGCTTGTTCCACGTCGGAAGGCCCATTTCGCGGGAGAGCTCCCGTATTTCCGCCTTGGCGAGTCCGCATTCCTTCAGCGGACTCCTGACGCCGAGTTCCATCATGGCCTTCGCTCCGGGACGGTAGTCCCCGGAGTCGTCGACGTTCGATCCGTCGCACATGACCCTGAATCCGCATGCCTTCGCGAAGGTGCCTATTATCGAGAAGTCGGTCTTCTTGCAGAAGTAGCAGCGGTCGGGCGGATTGGACGCGATCTGCGCGTCCGAGACGGGGTCGGCGTCGAGGATGTGGAGCTGGATGTTCTCCTTCCCGCACCAGGCCCCGGCCTCCCTGGCGTCGCGGGACGGGACGAAAGGGGAGACGACCATGAAGCCGGCGGCCTTCGGGCCGAGCTCGTCGTGGGCGACCTTCAGGAGGAACGTCGAGTCGGTCCCTCCCGAAAACGCGATCGCGACGGACCCGGCATCGCGCAGGGTCCGCCTGAGGCTCTCGAGTTTCTCTGCCGCGGTTTTCATCCGTCTGCCGCGTCACTCGAAAAGCCAGGTCGAGAGATATCGCTCGCCGTTGTCCGGGAGCAGCGCGACGATGCGCTTGCCGGCCCACTCGGGCTTCTTCGCGAGGTCGAGCGCCGCCCACAGCGCTGCGCCGGAGGATATGCCGACGAGGAGTCCCTCCTCCTTTGCGGCTGCGAGCGCGGTGGATCCGGCGTCCGCCGCGGAGACGGTTATGACGCCGTCGTAGACGCCTGTGTCGAGCGTCCTGGGGACGAATCCGGCTCCGATGCCCTGGAGCTTGTGGGGTCCGCCGTGCCCCTGCGAGAGGACGGGAGATGTGTCCGGTTCCACTGCGAACACCTTTACGTCAGGGAGTTTCGCCCTGAGCGCGCGGGCGATGCCGGTGAGGGTTCCGCCGGTGCCGACTCCAGCGACGAAGGCGTCAAGCCTGCCGTCCGTGTCGCGGAGTATCTCGGGTCCGGTGGTCTCCTCGTGCCTCTCGGGGTTCGCCGGATTCTCGAACTGCTGGGGGATTATGGAGTTCGGCGTCGACTCGTGAAGCTCCCTGGCCCTGTCGATCGCGCCCTGCATTCCGTCCGCGCCTGGCGTGAGGACGATTTCGGCTCCGTATGCGGCCGCGAGCCTGCGGCGTTCGATGGACATCGTGTCGGGCATGGTGAGCACGAGGCGGTAGCCTCTGACGGCGGAGACGAGCGCGAGTCCGATACCTGTATTGCCGCTGGTCGGTTCGATCAGGGTTCCGCCCGGCCTGAGAGTCCCGTTCTTCTCCGCGGCGTCGACCATCGCGACGGCGATGCGGTCCTTGACGCTGAGCCCCGGGTTGAAATACTCGACCTTGACGAGGACCTCGGCGGAGGACCTGTTCATCCTGTTGATCCTCACCAGCGGCGTGTTTCCGATCGCCTCAAGGATGTTCGACCTTATGTTGCCCATCTCTTCCTTCTTTCCCTGTGCCGACTATTATACCATATCCGTGCGGACCTGCCGCCGCGATTTATGGTATAATATTGAATCACATGCGCGACTGTAGCTCAATTGGATAGAGCGTTGGCCTCCGAAGCCGAAGGTTGCTGGTTCGATCCCAGTCAGTCGCACCAACCTTTGAAACAGATGTATTCTGAAATACCACTCTGGCTTTCGCTCGTGTTCATAGCCGTGGGTCTCGTCGCGCTCGCGTGGTCGAGCGACATGTTCGTGGACGGGGCGGCGACGATCGCGAAGGTTCTCGGCATTTCGCCGTTCATCATCGGCATGGTCATAATAGGCTTCGGGACGAGCGCCCCCGAACTCGCGGTTTCCGTGATGTCCGGAGCGTCGGGCCACGCGAACCTTTCTCTGGGCAACGCATACGGCAGCTGCGTGTTCAACATCGCCGTCATACTCGGCATCGCCGTAATGATCTTTCCGCTTGTCGTGAAGCCGGCGATAACCTACGTCGCAGGCCCCGGAGAGGCGCTTGTCGCGCTCTTTTCCTTCTGGATGCTGTGCGACGGGAGCTGCACGCGCGGCGAGGCGTGCGCGCTCCTGGGGCTGTTCGCGGTTCTTCTTCCGCTCTACTGCTGGTTCGACCAGAAGACGTCCGGCTCGAAGGACAGGCCGTCCGAGGAGCCGGCGCAGGACGGCAGGCGGCCTTCGATTGCGACGGCGCTGGTCAAGGTCGTCGCCGGTCTCGGCATCCTCGTGGGATCCTCGCACATCCTGGTCTGGGGCAGCGTCGACCTCGCGAAGGCGATGGGGGTCTCGGACCTCGTGATCGGCCTCACGATCGTCGCCGTCGGGACGTCGCTTCCGGAGCTCGCGAGCGGGATAGCGTCCGCCCGTCGCGGCGAGCACGAGTTCGTCCTCGGCAACATAGTCGGCTCCAATCTCTTCAACATGCTCGCGGTCGTCGGGCTCGCGACGGTGATAAGTCCGCTTGTTCCCGCAGACGGCAGGCCCGCGTTCTCGCCGTACGTCATTACGCGCGACCTGCCGCTTCTCATCGGACTCTCGCTCTCGATATCGCTTTTCGGCATCAACTGGCGCCATCCGAAGTGGCCCGGCGCGATCGTCCGCCGCGAGGCGGTGCTCTGGCTTCTTGTCTTTGTCGTCTATACCGTGGTGATGTTCTGTCAGGAGAGGAACGAGGCCGCGAACGGGCGGTCTGCTCCCGAAGAGGGCGGCAGCAGTGCCGTCCTCTTTCGTCCTGATGTAGATAACTCATTTTCTTTTGCGCGTGCCGGATTGTCGATAACTGCGGCCTAATTGCCGATTTGTGACAAAGCCGTCGCGTTTTCACCCCGATACTGCTGGTCCGCGGCGTTTTTTTCGGGCGCCGCGGACCAATGTCCGAGTTGGGCTGAATTGAATGGTGGCGTTTGAATCCGTTCGGACAAGGTGCTATAATAGCCGCAGCCATGCATACAGTCATTCAGCATCCGTTGGTGAATCACCGCGTTACTTTGATGCGTGATCAGAACACTCCCCCGAAGCTCTTTCGTGAACTCGTCAGCGAGATAACGGAATTTCTGGCCTTCGAGGCGCTGAGGGACATCAACATGAAATGCGTCGATGTCGTCACGCCCGTCGCGAAGGCCAGGGGTGCGCTGGTGGACGAGCGCATCGTGCTGGTGCCAATCCTGCGCGCCGGAATGGGAATGCTGGACGCGATGCTGCACGTCCTCCCGTACGCGAAGGTGGGCGTCCTCGGGATGCAGCGCAACGAGCAGACCGCCGAGCCGGTTCCGTACTACGCCAAGGTCCCGCCCGCGAAGGGCGAGGAGCTGGCGATCGTCATCGATCCGATGCTCGCGACCGGCGGATCAGCCTGCGACGCGGTCGGACAGCTCAAGAAGCTCGGCTACATGCGCATAAAGTTCCTCAATCTCATCGCCGCGCCGGAGGGCATGGCGAAGTTCGAGAAGGAGCATCCGGACGTCCCGGTCTTCACCGCGGCGAAGGACGAGAGGCTCAACAGCCACTACTACATCGTCCCCGGGCTCGGCGACGCGGGCGACCGGATTTTCGGGACGCTGTAGGAATTGTCCGGACCGCTTGAATTTTCAATCCGGGGTATTTATGGATACGGTCAGTGAAGTGATGGGTCTGCGGGCGGATGTCGCATCCGTGATGGAGAAGTGGGAGAAGTCGATGCTTGCCGACGGCAAGATCGACCTGCAGGAGACCGAGGTTCTGCTGGCGTACGCCAGGACCCAGCAGGAACGGAACTCGAGGTTCCGTGAATTCGTCAGGCTCCTGGAGGACGTCCGCGAGGACGGGGTGGTGACCAAGGAGGAGTCCGAGCGGATCATCTCGATGATATCCTCGCTGGTCCGTCCGTGGTTCCGCGCGAATCCCCCCGAGGAGGTGCAGGAGCATGGACTCCTCGGGCGGCTCTTCAGGCTGGCCAACAACGGGACGAGCGTCCGCGTCGAATTCGCCGCGGGTCTCACCACCTTCATGACGATGGCGTACATCCTCGCCGTGAACCCCAACCTCCTGTCGATTGCGGGGATTCCGCGCGGAGGCGTCTTCATGGCCACGGCGATCGCGGCGTGCGTCGGCACGCTGCTGATGGCGTTCTTCGCCAACTATCCGTTCGTGCTCGCGCCGGGCATGGGGCTCAACGCCTTCCTGACCTTCGGCGTCGTGCTCGGCATGGGCTACAGCTGGCAGTTCGCGCTGCTGGCGGTGTTCGTGGAGGGTCTCGTGTTCCTGGCGCTCTCGCTCACCCCGGTGCGCGAGGGAATCTTCAATGCGATTCCGTTCACGCTCAAGAAGGCGGTCGCGGCGGGCATCGGACTCTTCATCTGCTTCATCGCGATGCAGACCGCCGGCATCATCGTCGACAACGACGCGACGCTGGTGGGGCTTGTGAACTTCCACCTCGCCGACTTCCGCACCAGCGGAATCTGCGCCATCCTCGCGATCGCGGGCACGCTGCTCACGGGCTTCCTGCTGGTGAAGAAGGTGAAGGGCGCGATCCTCTTCGGAATCCTCGCCACCTGGATCGCCGGCATGGTCTGCCAGGCTGCCGGAATATACGCGGTCAATCCCGAGGTCAAGTGCTTCTCGCTCTATCCGAGCTTCTCGGTGGGCGGCATCGGCGCGACCTTCAGGGAGTTCGGCTCCACCGTCGGCGCGCTGTTCGATCCGGATGGCTGGACGCACACCGTGGACAGGCAGGTCGTCGGGTCCGGCTGGTCGCTGGTCAAGTCCCTGGACTTCTTCGTCGTCATGTTCGCGTTCTTCTTCGTGGACCTCTTCGACACGCTCGGGACCCTGATCGGCGTGTCGATGAAGGGCGGCTTCCTCGACCGCCAGGGACGGCTCCCGCGCATCTCCGGCGCGCTCTACGCCGACTCCATAGCGACCTCTGTCGGCGCGGTGCTCGGCACCTCGACGACCACGACCTACGTCGAGTCCGCCGCGGGCGTGATGGCCGGCGGACGGACCGGACTCACCGCCGTCGTCTCGGCGCTCTTCTTCGCGCTCGCGATCGTCTTCGCGCCGGTGTTCCTAGCGATTCCGGCGTTCGCGACCGCGCCGGCGCTGATCATCGTCGGCTACATGATGCTCTCGTCCGTCGTCGAGATCGACTTCGCGGACGTGGGCGAGGCGGTGCCGGCGTTCCTCGCGATCGTGGCGATGCCGTTCGCCTACTCGATTTCGGACGGCATCATGTTCGGCGTCATCTCGTACACTGTCATCAACGCGCTGTGCGGGCGCTTCAGGCGCATCCACTGGATCATGTACATACTCACCCTTCTGTTCATCGCCAAGTATGCTCTCATGTGACGGATATTTCAAGCGACTGGCGGGTGCCGTGACCATCACCTGCCTCGTCTCCTTCGCCATCGCGGCGACGGTGAGCTGGTTCGCGATCTCGCGCGCTTCGATGCGCGAGGCCGAGGAGCGGCTGCGGGCGGCGTCCGACGACATCCGCAAGGAAATCGCCGCCTGCGTCGACGAGCAGCTGTACTACATCGGCAACGCCATCTGCCGCCACTACAAGCGTCCGGAGGCGATGACCCAGTCCATCGTCGACGAGGTGATGGATCGCTACAACATCGACGAGCTCAACGTCGTGGACTCCAAGGGCATCGTCATCGCCGGCGCGATCGCGGACATCGGCTACGACATGGGGTCGAATCCCAAGTCCGCCGAGTTCAACCGCCTGCTGGAGGGCGTCACCACCTACTGCCAGGCGTTCCGCGGATCGATCGAGGATCCCCGGATCCGCCGCAAATACGCCGGCATCGCGTTTCCGCCGCCCGCGAAGGGCTACATCCAGATCGGCTTCGAGGAGGACCGGGTCAAGGACGGCATCGACTACTGGTTCGGAACCCTCGCCGAAGGCTGGCACATCGGCGAGACCGGGTTCTTCGTCGTCGCCAACGAGGGGACGGGACTGGTCGATTCGTGCGGCATGGAGGACGCCGCCGGGGGATTCGTCCACCGCAAGGGCGACACCCTCGCGTCCATCGGCTTCGACGCCGCCGCCGCGCCCGGGGATCCGGACACGTTCTTCACCGCGACGCTGTACGGCGTGGAGTGCCTCTGCCTGACCGAGGTGTGCAGCTTCCACCGCTTCATCGCGGCGATTCCGCTGTCGGAGATCCGCGGCGGCAGCGTGCGCACCATCGTCGTCGTCGTGCTGGTGCTGCTGGTGGTCTTCGCGGCGGCCGCCTGCCTCGTGACCAGGCTGTCCGCGCTCGTCGCCACGCTCCGGCGGTACATCGCGGCCGAGGCGGAGCGCCAGGAGAAGGACCTGTCGATGTCCAAGCTCATCCAGACGTCTTCGCTGCCCGTGGTGTTCCCCGACACCCCGGTGTTCAAGATATTCGCGCTCATGGCCACCGCCCGCGAGGTCGGCGGCGACTTCTACGACTTCTACACCGTCCCCTCCGGACGCACATTCTTCCTCATCGCCGACGTCTCCGGCAAGGGCATCCCCGCCGCGCTGTTCATGATGCAGGCGAAGGCGATCGTCAAGGCGTGCGCCTTCCAGTACGAGGGGCTGGCCGAGGCGGTCGCGGAGGCCAACAACCGGCTCGCGGAGAACAACGACGCGCAGATGTTCGTCACCGCCTGGCTCGGCGCCTACGACGAAAGGACGGGCGAGGTCGAGTACGTCAACGCGGGGCACAATCCGCCGCTGATCAAGCGCGCGGACGGATCGGTCGAATGGGTGAAGGGGAAGCCGTCGCTCGTGCTCGCGGCGATGGCGGGGACGAGGTACCGCGCGGAAAAACTCGTGCTCGGCCCCGGCGACTCGATACTGCTCTACACGGACGGCGTGACCGAGGCGATGAACCGCGCCGGCGAACTCTACGGCGAGGAGCGGCTGGAGAAGGCGCTCGCCGCGGCCGGACGCGAGTTCGCGACCGCGATCCGCGAGGACGTCGCCGCCTTCGTGGACGGCGCGGAGCAGTCCGACGACATCACCATGATGGCTCTTGACGTGAAACCTGTGATCAAGGAATAGCTATGGAAAACGAAAAGATCGATTCCTCCTCGCTTGCAATGTTCATGCGTTCGCTGCGCGGTTTCGTGTATGCGGACGGCAAGGCCGACATCGCCGAGACCAAGGCCATGATCGGGGCGGTCCATCCGTTCGCCGGCCGGGACGAGGACCTCGCCGCCCTCGAGAGGCTGCTCGTCGACATCGCGGCGGACGGAATCGTCACCGCCGAGGAGTCCGCCCGGCTCGCGGCGACCATCAGCCGGCTGGAGACCAGGTACGCTACCGCGGACGCCGTCTACGATGCGCGGACGCTCGGGCTGCCCAAGATGGGCGTGCTCGGCGTCCAGCATATGTTCGCCATGTTCGGCGCCACCATCCTGGTGCCGATCCTCACCGGACTCTCCCCGTCCGCGACGCTGCTCTGGGCCGGACTCGGCACGCTCCTGTTCCACCTCGTCACCAGGCGCATCGTCCCCGCGTTCCTCGGCAGTTCCTTCGCCTACCTCGCGGGATACTTCGCGCTCACCAGACTCGTCGGAACCGAGGGCTACGAAGGGCTCGCCAAGGGCGTGGCGCTGCAGTACGCATGTCTCGGCGTCGCCGCGAGCTCGGTCATCTACTTCGTCGTCTCCGCGCTCGTGAAGGCGTGCGGCGTGAAGCGGGTCATGAAGTTCTTCCCGCCGGTCGTGACCGGGCCCATCATCATCGGCATCGGACTTGTCCTCGCGCCGGTCGCGATCAACTCCTGCAACGGCGGCTGGCCGGTCGCGCTCGTCGCCATCGCCACGGTTCTCGTCGCGTCCATCTTCGGCAGGGGCATGATCAGGATCATCCCCATCCTGTGCGGCGTCATCGCCTCATATGTCGCCGCGGTGATCTTCGGATGCGTCGGCTGGGCGGACAAGATCGACTACTCCGGCGTCGCCGCCGCGCCGTGGGTGGGGCTTCCGATCCGCTGGGGCGACACCGCGCTCCAGCTCGTCGTCGGCGGAAGCTTCGACTGGGGTCTGGCGATCACGGCCTTCGCCATCATCATCCCGCTCGCCTTCGCGACCATCATGGAGCATGTCGGCGACGTCTCGGCCATCTCCTCGACGGTGAAGCGCAACTTCTTCGAGAACCCGGGGCTCCACCGGACGATGCTCGGCGACGGACTCGCCACCTGCCTCGCGTCGCTCTTCGGCGCGCCGGCGAACACGACGTACGGAGAGAACACGGGAGTCCTCTCGCTGTCGAGGGTGTACGATCCGAGGGTCATACGCATCGCCGCGTGTCTCGCGATCCTCGTCTCGTTCTGCCCGAAGTTCTCCGCCTTCATCGGCACCATACCGGGCGCCACGATCGGCGGCGTCTCGTTCGTCCTCTACGGAATGATCTCGTCCGTAGGCGTCCGCAACCTCGTGGAGAGCCAGGTCGACCTCTCCAAGAGCCGAAACATGCTCATCTCGGCGATCATCCTGGTGCTGACGCTCGGCATCTCGTTCTCCAAGGCGGGGGCGATCAGGTTCGCGGTCGGCAGCGTCAGCTTCGCGCTCTCCGGACTCGCCGTGGGCGCCATGACCGGCATCATCCTCAACGCCGTCCTGCCCGGCAAGGACTTCGTCTTCTCGGAGAGCGACCCGACCATCAAGGATCCCGAGCGCTGGGGAGGCAAGAAGAACCGAGGAAAGCGGTTTGTGGATGAAAAACCTTGAAGACTACATCGTGACGGTGCCGGACTTCCCGAAGCCCGGCATCCTCTTCCGGGACGTTACAGGCATCCTCGAGTCGGCGGACGCCTTCCAGCTCGCGCTCGATCTCATCGTCGGCATCCTTGCGCGGACCGAGTTCGACCTCGTCGCCTCCCCCGATTCGCGCGGATTCATCTTCGGGTCCGCCGTGGCGGACCGCTTCCGCAAGGCGTTCGTCCCCATGCGCAAGCCGGGGAAGCTTCCGCGCAGGACCATCTTCGAGGAGTACGACCTCGAATACGGCAGGGCGCAGCTCCACATGCACGACGACGCGGTCAGGCCCGGGCAGCGGGTGGTTGTCGTCGACGACCTCCTCGCGACCGGCGGTACGGCGGCGGCGGCCGCCAGGCTCGTGGAGCGGAAGGGCGGAGTCGTCGTCAAGATGATATTCCCGCTCGAGCTCGCAGGCTTCGACGCGCGCCGCAGGCTCCTCGCCGGGTACGACGTCGCGTCGCTCGTAAGCTATCCGGGGAAGTGACGAAATCAGCCGCGAATCCGTTTCCGAAACAGTCAACCACCAACCAAACAAGGAACTAGACGATGAAGAGAATGATGATCGCAGTGACCGCCGCATCCGCAATCTGGCTCAATGCCTTCGCAGACGATGCGCCGGAAGGGGCCGAAGTCGCCGGGAAGGAGTCCGGCGGCGCCAAGGTCGCCTTCTGGGGCTTCGGAAACTACGGCATGTACTCCGGCTACCAGCTCTACGGATCGCTCGTCAACTCGGAGCCCACCCTGCAGGGCTACCTCGAAGGCAACATGCAGTTCCTGTACGACGACATGGACTTCGGCTACCTCGGCATCGGACTCTGGTCCAACACGGACCTCACCGACAAGCGCCGCAACAGCTACGGCAAGGCGTTCAACGAATGGGATCCGAACATCCACTGGGGCAAGACGTTCTGGTTCGACGACGACAAGACGTGGGGACTCGACTACCGCACCGAGGTCGTCTGGTACTACTATCCCCACCGCCGCCACAACACCATGTGGGGCTCGACCGCCACTACGATGGACTGGAACCACGCCTTCGAGCTCAAGAACCCGTACGTGACGCCCTACTTCAAGTGGGTGCACGAGTACCACGAGAACAAGGCGAACCTCTTTCTCGGCGGATTCAAGAAGTCCGTGTCGGTCTGCAAGGGTCTGACCGTCACGCCCCAGGCCGAGTGGGTCTACCGCTCCAGCCGCTACAACTGGTGCTTCCCGACAGCTGGATTCACCGAGTTCCACGGCGGCGGAATGGCTTCCTTCCGCCTTGGAGCGGAGGCGACGTACATGTTCACGGACTGGTTCGGGCTCTTCGCGAAGGCCTACTGGTGCCACACGTGGGACCACTCGCTGCGTGCCGCGGCAGAGCATGGTTCCGGAGCCGACTATGGCCAGTACAAGGACTTCGCCTGGGGCGGCGTAGGAGTTACCTTCAACTTCTGACGGACCCGCCGCGACAATGCGCTCTTGTCCGTTCGGCGCACGCCGCCGAGCGGACAAAATTGCAATTTAGCCCAGGCGAGCTTGCCGATTTCGGTGTATTTTACCCCTTGCGGAAAACGGGGGAATATGAGAAAATATCACACGCTGTCCGGGAGTGGGTCCCGGAATGGCCGAATCAAGGAGTGACACGATGAAGAAAGCATGTTTTGTTCTGATGGCGTTCCTGGCTTCCAGCGCGGCGATGGCCAAGGATCTCTACAGTTCGGAGGAGCATCCGGTGGCCTGGCTGAAGGGCGCCCTTGCGACGCCGTTGCAGTATCCCAATTCCACCTACGAGGTCGACGGAGTAAGGCTCAACTTCATCTATGGCACGAGTTTCGGCGTATACGGGCTTGATCTGGGACTGGTGGGAATGAACAATTCCTTCGGCGCTGGCGTCACCCTGGACGTTCTGACCGACTGGACGGACGGCGACTACGACGGTCTCCAGATATCCGTTTTCGGCAATGTCGTTCTGGGCGACACCAAGGGCTGCCAGATCGCCGCGGCCGGATGCAACTACGTCGGAGACGAGTTCCGCGGCGCGCAGCTCGGCCTCGTGAACATCGACGGCGTGTTCCATGGACTTCAGACCGGCGTCGTGAACTACAGCAAGGGCGAGTGCACCGGCGTGCAGCTCGGCATAGTCGACGTCGCCGTGGCCGAGCACCGGGGGTGGTCCGTGGGCGTAGTCAACTACGCGGAGCGCTTCAAGGGTCTCCAGTTCGGCGTCCTCAACGTCGCCGGAGACTACGGCAACGGCCTTCAGCTCGGCGTCTTCAACTGCGCGAAGTCCTATTCAGGCGTGCAGTTCGGCGTCCTGAACATAATCGATCGCGGCTATTTGCCGGTCATGCCGCTTCTCAACGTCCAGTTCTAAGGAATCCCGTAAATGTCAAATTGCTGCATTTTCGCCGGCCAGGGCGCACAGGTGCCTGGCATGGGCAAGGATTTTGCCGAATCCGATCCCGAGATGATGAGACTCTTCGACACCGCGAACGCGGTGCTCGGCTTCGACATCAGGAAGATCTGCTTTGAAGGACCGGCCGAGGAGCTTACAAAGTCCAACGTCTGCCAGCCGGCCATCTTCGTGACTTCATACGCGGCGTATCTTTCGCTCCAGAAGAAGCGTCCGACGGAGTTCGCGTGCGCCGCCGGGCTCTCCCTCGGCGAGTGGGGCGCGCTCTGCGCCGCCGGGGTCCTCGACTTCGATTCGACGCTCAAGGTCCTCGAGGCGCGCGGACGGTTCATGCAGGAGGCGTGCGAGGCGACGCCTTCCGGCATGATCGCGATAATAGGCGCGACGCCCGACCAGCTGAAGGCCGTCTGCGAGAAGTCCGGCTGCACCGTCGCAAACGTCAATTCCGCCGCGCAGCAGGTCCTCTCCGGGGCGAAGGACGCGATAGCCGCGGCCGCCGCGGCCGCCAAGGAGCTCGGCATCAAGCGCGCGATTCCGCTCGCCACCGCCGGCGCGTTCCATTCCCCGTTCATGGCTCCGGCGCGGGAAAAGCTCGCGAAGGTCCTCGAGTCCGTGGAGTTCAAGGCGCCCGGGATGCCCGTCCTTTCCAACGTCACGGGCAGGCCCCATTCGTCCGATGCCGGCGCGATCAAGGCGATGATGCTCGAGCAGGTCACTTCCACCACCAACTGGGCGGCGGACGTCGCCGCGGCGAAGGAGCTCGGCGTCACGCGGTTCGTCGAGTTCGGTCCGGGCAAGGTCCTCTCCGGACTCGTCAAGAAGATCGACGCGACGCTTGAGACCGCGAACGTCTCCGATCTCGCCACGCTCGAGGCGACGGTCGCCGCGCTGTAGATCCTCTTCCCAGGCGCGATCGGGACCGGAGGGATTCGGTCCGGACAGGTCAAGGACAGGCAACGCTCATCAGGATATCATGAAAAACAAAGGCTACCATTCAGTCGTCTGCATAAAGCAGGTCCCGGACACCAAGAAGGTGACCGGCGAGGCCATGAAGGCGGACGGCACGATCAACCGCGCGGCACTGCCCGCGATCTTCAATCCGGAGGACAAGTGCGCCCTCGAGGCGGCGCTCAGGGTCAAGGAAAAGTGCGGCGGCACGGTGAGCGTCGTCACCATGGGCCTCCCCAAGGCGTGCGACATACTGCGTGTCGCGCTCATGTGCGGGGCGGACAGGGCGTACCTCCTCACGGACCGCAGGGCGGCGGGATCCGACACGCTCGCGACCAGCTACATCCTCTCGCGGGCGGTAGGGTCCCTGAAGCCCGACCTCGTCTTCTGCGGACGCCAGGCGATAGACGGCGACACCGCGCAGGTCGGTCCCCAGATCGCGGAGAAGCTCGATTTCGCCGCGATCACCTATCTCGAGGACATCGAGATGGACGGCGACCATGCGATCGTCACGCGCGACATCGGGACCGGGGTCGAGAAGGACCGCGTGAAGCTCCCGGCGCTCTTCACGGTCACCGACAGGTTCGGCGAGCTAAGGCCCATGGACGTCAGGCGCGTCATGAAGTACAAGCGCGCCAAGGCTCCCGTCGAGAACGGCGGAGTCGCCATGGAAGGCGACCTCGCGATCACGCAGCTCTCCTGCGACGACGTCGGATGCGAGAGCGACCGCTGCGGATTCGCCGGCTCGCCGACGAACGTCAACAAGATCGTTTCCGTCGTCCTCGCGGGCGGCGACTTCAAGGAAATCCCCGCGTCCGAAGAGGGCGTCAGGGGACTCGTCGCGGAACTCGTGGCCGACCATACGATAGGGTAAAAGACATGACACAAGATCGATCGAAGGGCGAAGTCTGGGTTTTCGCCGAACAGGAAGAGGGCTGTCTTGGAGACGTCCCGCGCGAGCTTCTCGGCAAGGGACGCGAGCTCGCCGACAGGCTGGGAGTTCCGCTCGCGGCGGTCCTCCTCGGCGACGGAGTCGAGTCGCTCGCCGCGGAACTCTTCGCGGCCGGCGCCGACAAGGTGCATCTGGTCGAGGATCCGGAGCTCAAGGTCTTCCGCGGCAAGGCGTACCGGCACGCGTTCGTCGAGCTGATCAGGGAGGAGGCCCCGCAGATCGTCATCTTCGGTGCGACGCACATGGGCCGCGATCTCGCCCCGGCGATAGCTTCCGCTCTCCGCTGCGGACTCACCGCGGACTGCACGGACCTCCAGATCGGTTCCTACACCGACCCGAAGACGAAGGAGGAGTTCGACGGCATCCTTCAGCAGATCCGTCCGGCGTTCGGCGGCAACATCATCGCCACGATCGTCAATCCGCGCCACTGGCCCCAGATGGCGACCGTCCGCGAAGGCGTCATGAAGCCCCTCGAGCCCGTCCCGGGCAGGAAGGGCGAGATTGTCCGTCACGACTCGCATCTCGCGGGCGTCGACATCCCTGTCGAGGTCCTCGAGATCGTCCGCCGCCACTCCAGCGTGAACCTCAAGGGCGCACGCATCATCGTCGCCGGCGGAGCGGGCGTAGGCTCGAAGGAGAACTTCAGGCTTCTCTTCGACCTCGCGGAGGCGCTTGGCGGAGCGGTCGGGGCCTCGCGCGCGGCTGTCGACCTCGGCTACTGCGAGCACGAGCGCCAGATCGGACAGACGGGCGTCACGGTCCGTCCCGCGCTCTTCATCAGCTGCGGAATCTCCGGCGCGGTCCAGCATCTCGCCGGAATGCAGGATTCCGCCAAGATCATCGCGATCAACACGGACCGCGACGCGCCGATCTTCAAGGTCGCGAACTACGGGATCGTCGGCGACCTGAACGTGGTCGTCCCCAGGATGATCAAGGCGATCAAGGGGCAGGCGTGAGAAAGATTCCCTTCGACAGGGCGTGGATCGAGAGGACGGCCGCGAAGTGGCCCACTCCGTTCCACGTCTACGACGCGGAAGGCATCCGCGACAACGCGCGCAGGCTCAAGGCGGCGTTCGCATGGAACGAGGGCTTCCGCGAGTACTTCGCCGTCAAGGCGGCCCCGAATCCCCACCTCATGAAGCTCCTGAGGGACGAGTTCGGCTTCGGGAGCGACTGCTCGTCCCTCGCCGAACTGATTCTCGCCAGGGCCGTCGGCAACGTCGGCGACTCCATCATGTTCACTTCGAACGACACTCCGGAGGAGGAGTTCAGGAAGGCATGGGAGCTCGGGGCGATAGTGAACCTCGACGACGTCACGCACTGGCAGTGCCTTCTCGACGCCGTCGGCGAGGACGTCGACTTCGCCGGCCGCATCATGTGCTGCCGCTACAATCCAGGCCCCCTGAAGGGCGGCAACGCCATCATCGGCAAGCCCGAGGAGGCGAAGTACGGGATGACTCGCGAACAGATCTTCGAGTGCTACGGCGCCATGAGGAAGGCCGGCGTCACGCGCTTCGGACTCCACACGATGGTCGCCTCCAACGAACTCGACCCGGAGTACATAATCGACACGGCGCGCCTCCTCTTCGAGCTCGCCGGAGAGCTGCACGAAAAGCTCGGGATCGAGTTCGAGTTCGTCAACATCGGCGGCGGGATAGGCATCCCGTACAGGCCCGATCAGAAGCCCATGGATCTCGGGCGCGTCGGCGACGGAATACGCAGGGCGCACGAGGAGCTCGTCGTCGCAAAGGGCATGAGGCCCCTCAAGCTCTACATGGAGTGCGGACGCTGCATAACGGGTCCGTACGGATACCTCGTCTCGAAGGTCATCCACATGAAGGACACCTTCCGCAGGTACGCCGGACTCGACGCCTGCATGGCGAACCTCATGCGTCCCGCGCTCTACGGCGCGTACCACGAGATCGTCGTCCCCGGCAAGGAGGACATGCCGGCGGACACCGTCTACGACGTCACCGGATCCCTCTGCGAGAACAACGACAAGTTCGCCATCCAGAGGAGCCTTCCGAAGCTCGACATAGGCGACTGGGTCGTCGTCTGCGACGCCGGCGCCCACGGGCACGCGATGGGCTTCAACTACAACGGAAAGCTCAGGAGCGCCGAGCTTCTCATGTCGAAGGACGGCTCCGTGAAGGAGATTCGGCGCGCCGAGACTCTGGACGACTACTTCGCGACCCTGGACTACCCCGGACTGTGAGCGTGGAACTTCTAGCACCTGCAGGTGATTTCGACACGGCGCTCGCGGCGTTTGACGCGGGCGCCGATGCGGTATATTGCGGCCTCGGCTCCTTCTCCGCCCGGGCCTTCGCAAAGAACTTCACGCCCGACCGTCTCCGCGAGCTCGTCCGGGTCGCGCGCCGCGACGGGAAGAAGGTCTACGTCACCTTCAACACGCTCGTCGACGAAGGGGACATGGAGCGCGCGGTCCGCGAGCTGGCGGAACTCGACAGGATCGGACCCGACGCGCTGATCGTACAGGACCTCGGCGTCGCGCGCATATGCCGCAGGTACTTCCCGTCCCTGGAGCTCCACGCCTCGACGCAGCTCGCCGCGCACAACCTCGCAGGCGTCAATGCGCTGAGGAGCCTCGGGTTCAGGCGCGTCGTCCCCGCCCGCGAACTGAGCGCCGCGGAAGTCGAGTTTCTGGTGAAGCGTTCAGGCGGAATGGAGTTCGAATGCTTCATACACGGGGCGCTCTGCTATTCGATTTCAGGGCTCTGCCTTTTTTCCGCGATGGAGAAGGGGCGCAGCGGAAACCGCGGCGAGTGCGCGTACTGCTGCAGGCTTCCGCAGTCCGCACCGAACGGGAAGAAGGTCTTTCCGTTCTCCATGAAGGACCTCCGCCTCGGCGAGGACGTCGGGAAGCTCGTCGCCGCCGGAGTCTCGTCCCTCAAGATCGAGGGACGCATGAAGAGCGCGCTCTACGTCGCCAGCGTCGTCAGGTGGTACAGGCAGATGCTTGACGGCCGCGGGGACGGTCCGCGTGTGACGCCCGGAGACCTCGAGACGGTGTTCTCCAGAAGAACCACCGAACTGTATCTGAACGGCAGGACGGACACGTCGGATTCGCCGGTCGACACGGAATCGCTTGGACATCTCGGCGCCGCGATAGGGACCGTCAAGCGCGTCACGCGCGACCGCGAGGGACGCGCCTGGCTGAGGTTCCACACGGCCCGCGCGCTGGAACGCCACGATGGAATCCAGGTGCCGTCGCCGGACGGCGGAAAGCCGCTCGGGTTCGGAATCACCTACATGCGCAACGCGATATCACGCGTTCCGGTGTTCGAGGTGTCCGCGGGGACGGACGTCGAGCTGCTGCTCCCCGAGCCGCAGGGCGACGGACCCGACCTGGCCGCGACCATCAGGGACGGCGCGAAGGTCTACTGCTCGATGTCCAACGCCGTCAAGCGCATGTTCCCCGTCCCGGGCTACAGGTCCGGCGACTATCCCGGCTGCACGAGGATGGATGTCGAGGTGAGGCTTGCAAAGGACTCGATTGCGGCGACGGCCATGCCCGGGGGTATCGAGTGCAGGCTTCCCTGCGACCTCGAACCGGCGCAGCATCCGGAACGGACCGCGGACGCCGTCCGCAAGGCGTTCTCCAAGCTCGGCGATACGGACTACGCCCTCGGAACGCTCAAGGTGGAGGATCCATGCGGACTTTTCGCTCCGCCACGCCTCCTGAACGACCTGAGGCGCGACCTGGTGGAGCGGCTGGACGCCGTGCGCGAGGCGGAGGAGGGGAGGAGGCTTTCCGCGGCGCTCGGGGACGATGCCGCGCCTTTGACCGCGGCCGGATCGGACGATGCGTCCGGTCCGCGCCGCACGATCAGGCTCCGTCCGGAGCAGAAGCTGCCGGATGGCGACTGGGACGAGGTCGTATATGCCGTCGACGGCGGAACCGATTTTTCATTTCTTGACAATGCGGACGCAGGCCGCGTCCGTCTCGCGCTGCCCGTGTTCACTCAGGAGTCCGACTTCTCGAAGCTTCGCGTCGCCGTGAAGCGGCTCGTCCGCGCCGGATACGGCTCATGGGAGGCGGCGGACCTTTCGACCCTGAGTCTCCTGAAGGAGTGCGGCGTCGCGGACATCACTGCGGACTGGACGCTCTATGCGATGAACGCGAGCGCGCTGAGGCAGCTTTCCGAACTCGGGGTCCGTCGCTTCGTGGCGAGTCCCGAGAACGGGCGCGGAAACATTTCCTTCCTCGCCGAGAGCGGATACGACGTCGAGTTCCTCGTGCAGCAGTCCGTCCCTCTTTTCATCTCGCTTACCAGGCCCGGTGCCGAGCCGTCGGCCGAGAGCGGACTCGTGGTCCACCGCCAGAGCGGACTCTGGATCACGACGCGCGCCCTGCCGCGGACGTTCGATCCGCCGAAGGGCGTCGCGACGCGAGTCGACCTGTCGTGGAGCCGGACATGATTCGAAAACTGCTCGAAAAGCTTCCGCTGCTGCTCTGGTTCGTCCCGGGATTCCTCCTGTGGGCGAGCTTTCCGCCGATGGGCGAGAGCGCGGACGTGTTCTTCGCTCTTGCGCCCGCAATATGGTTCTCGCGCCGCAACTCCCCGAAGCGCTCGTTCCTCTGCTGGTTCTCCAACGGACTCTTTTTCTGGACGGCCACGCTTTCCTGGATGCCGGCGATAGTCAAGAACGGCGGTCCGTGGCCTCTCGTCGTCCTCGGCTGGGGGGCGCTCGCCGCGTACTGCGCGCTCTACTTCGGATTGTTCGGGTGGCTCGCCGCCATCGTGTGGCGCTGGGTCCGGACGCGCCATTACGGATGGAGGCTCCTTGCGATCTTTGTCGCCGAACCGGTCCTCTGGGCGGGCCTTGAAATCGTCCGCTCGCGGCTCTTCGGCGGTTTCGCATGGAACCAGCTCGGCGTAGCTCCGGTGAACGCGGGTCTTGGCGGGCCGGCCATGCTCGGCGGCGTCTATCTCGTGAGTGCGATTGCAGTCCTCGTGAACGGGACGTTCGTCTCCATCGCCGAGCGAATGTTCGCCGGCTTCATGCGCGATTCGGAGCAGGTCGGCGCGCCGCCGCGCTGGCTCCGGTCCGTCGAGACGATCGTCCCGCTCGTCCTCGTCATAGGCGTCTATCAGATTGCCGGAGTCTGCAGGGATTTCTTCGGGTCCTCCTGCCACGTCAAGATGAGCGCGGGACTCGTCCAGCGCAACTTCCCGTCCGTCTTCGAGATGTCGCAGGGCGTCGAGGAGGACACGGAGGAGCGGTATTCGTTCCTTTTCTCGACTCTTGCCCATGCGAAGCCGGATGTTCTGGTTCTTCCCGAAAGCGCATTTTGCGAAGTGGGTGCCGTCGACTCGCCGCGGGCGTCGCTGTTTGCCCGTCAGGCGATGTCCGTGACGGGGGCGAAGGCCGTCCTTGCCGGTGGCTCGCGCAGGTCCGGGGAGAAACTCTACAACTCCGCCGCCCTCTACTCCCGGCACCCGGAGTCCCGCCCCCGGTGCTCCGACGTCTACGACAAGGTCCATCTCGTGCCGTTCGGGGAATTCATACCGTTCGACAAGGTTTTCACGGTCCTCCAGAAGCTCGCCCCGGTCGGAAGCTGCACGCCCGGCGAGCTGAAGACGCTCGAACTCGCGCTCGACGCCTCCACCGCGAAGCTGGGCGTCGCGATATGCTACGAAGACACGGATTCCGCCCAGATGCGCCGGCTCGCGGAGAAGGGTGCCAGGGTTCTCGTCTTCATGACCAACGACAACTGGTTCTCGAACTCGGTCGAGCCCGTGCAGCACGCCTGGCAGGCCGTGGCGCGCGCGATCGAGACGGGGCTTCCCGTCGCGCGCGTCGGCAATTCCGGCGTCACGGGCACGATTTCGCCGGATGGAAAGGCGTCATGGCTTGTCGACGGGGACGGGCGGCCGATCGTGGACGAGGCGGGAGCGATGTGCGCGCGGATCGACATGCCGTCGGACTGGACCCCTACGGTCTACGTCCGCCTCGGAGACGTGCCGCTTTTTTGCGCCTTTCTCGTTTTACTAACGGCGATTGGTATGGTAGAATATAAGGCAAGCTATGAACAACGAAGAAAAGTGTCCATGTGATTCCGGCAGGACCTACGGCGAATGCTGCGGTCCGATTCTCGACGGCGGGGCGAAGGCTCCGACCGCGGAGGCTCTCATGCGCGCGCGCTATACCGCGTACGCCACGGAGCACATTCCGTTTCTGAAGACGAGCGCCGTGAAGGCCGTCCAGGACGAGTTCGACGAGGCGACATCGCGCGCCTGGAGCCGCTCGGCCGAATGGCACGGGCTTGAAATCATCCGCACCGAGAAGGGCGGGCCGGACGACACGACGGGAGTCGTGGAGTTCCGCGCCTCCTATACGGCGAACGGCGAGTTCTGCAACCACCACGAGGTCTCCACATTCGTGAAGGAGGCCGACGGCTGGAAGTTCGAGGACGGCGATCTCGTAGGCGAGAAGCCGATCGTGCGCGAGGAGCCGAAGGTCGGCAGGAACGATCCGTGCCCCTGCGGGAGCGGCAAGAAGTACAAGAAGTGCTGCGGCAGGGGAAAATGAAGCCGGCGGCGTTCCTCTTCGACCTTGACGGGACGCTGGTCGACACGGAGCCGGCCTGGGCGGCGGCAATGTGCGACTGGATCGCCTCGCGCGGCGGCAGTGCCGACGCGGAGACGATACTCGTCAACGTCGTGGGACGCAACTGGCTCGACATAGACCGCTGGCTGCATTCGGAGCATCCGGAACTGGGAGTCGCCGTTCCCGAAGAGGACGCGCGCGTTCTGAGGGGATACTACTCGAAGCACGCCGCGAACCCCGAGTCGATGATCGTCAGGGGATCGGTGGATTTCTTCAGGAGGGTCTCCGCGATGGCGCCGTGCGCCATCGTGTCGGGATCTCCGCGCAGGGACGTCGAGGCCGCCGCGAGACTGTGCGGAGTCGACGACGTGACGAATCTGGTTCTCGGCGCCGGCGACTACGCGAAGGGCAAGCCCGATCCGAGCGGATTCCTCGAGGCTGCGAAGAGGCTGGGCGTCGCTCCCGCGGACTGCGTCGTCGTCGAGGATTCGGCCGTCGGCGTCGCCTCGGGCGTCGCGGCGGGCATGAAGGTTCTCGCACTCGACCGCAGCAGGGTCCCCATGGATCTTTCCGGCGCGACCTGGACGGTCAGGGACCTCTCCGAGTTCGACATCGAGGGGGAGTTCTCCGCATGAGTTCGAATCCGGATTTCGACAGGTGGTATGCGGCGCGCCACGTGAAGATCATCGTCTCGCCCACGCACAGGCTCGAGACGTTCGGCTCCACGCTCGTCAACTATCACGTCATATCCGAACTCGACGACCATCCGGGCAAGATACGTGTCCGCGAAGGACGCCTCGAGGCGCACCAGCCGGAGGTGATCGCGCCCCATTTCGTTCCGCCGACCCTGGAGGGCTTCGGCGAGGAGGCGAAGGAGTATCTCGAGTTCCTTCGCGAGACGGAGGAGAATCTCCGGATACTCCGCTACGGATACCATCTGAAGAGCGACAACTTTTCCGAGCAGATAGTCACCGACTCCCTCGCGGCCGTGACCGAGCGCGTCAAGAACGACGTCCTCTCCAGGAACGATCCGTTCCGTGCGGTCCTCCAGACGGTCGACGATCCGTGGGACGTGGCGCTCATCGTGCTGTGGCGCAGGGAGGTCGAGCGCAGCACCGGAAAGAACATCCGCGAACTTCACGAGAAAGGCAAGCTATTCTAAATGGAACGCAGAACGAAGATAATCGCAGTGGCAAACCAGAAGGGCGGGGTCGGCAAGACGACGACGGTGGTCAACCTCGCCGCGGCGCTGTCGGCGCGGAAGCGCGCCGTCCTGGTCGTGGACCTCGATCCGCAGGCGCACGCGACGCTCGGGCTCGGACTCGAGAAGCAGCCCGGCATTTCACTCTATCGCGTCCTTCTCGGGGAGAAGGCCGTGGAGGACGTGATCCAGCCGACGAAGTGGAACAACCTCAACGTCATCCCGTCCGAGGTCGACCTCGCTGGCGCGGAACTCGAATTCGGCGCGCGTCCCGACCGCCTCGAGATGATCAGGAACGCCCTTGCGCCCGTCAAGGAGGCCGGTGCCTTCGACTACATCGTCCTCGACTGTCCGCCGTCCCTCGGAATCGTAATGACATCCTCGCTCGTCGCGTCGGACGGGGTCCTTATTCCAATCCAGGCGGAGTTTCTCGCGATGGACGGCCTCGCCCTGATCACCGGCTCGATCGACCGCATCAGGGCGTCCGTCAATCCGTCTCTCGAGCTGAACGGAATCGTCTTCACGATGGTCAACTCCGTCGCGCGCCTCACGCAGGACGTGATGGAGGAGGTCAGGAAGCACTTCGGCGACAGGGTCTACGAGACCACGATTCCACGCAACGTCCGCGTCTCGGAGGCTCCGTCGATGGGGACTCCGGTGGTCTTCCTCGATCCGCGCTCCAAGGGCGCGGAGAGCTACAAGGCTTTCGCATGGGAGTTCATGGCGAAGAATCCGACGCGCTTCGAGGCCGTTCCCGCGCCGCAGCCTGCGCCCGCTCCGCAGCCGGAGGAGAAGGTCGATGCCGCGGCATCGGCGCAGAACGCCGCGGAGGCGGGTGCAAATGGCTGACGGATCCTACGAGCGGCGCTTTCCGCGCGAGGCGGAGCTCGCCCGCTTTCGGCGCATCATGGCCGATGCGGCCGCGCACAGGGCGGAGAAATATGATAAAATAACAAATATTGACAAAAACAAGGAGGGAAAAGATGTCTCAGACCGTATTCACGCATAACGAATTTCCGAGAGTCGGCATACGTCCGATCATCGACGGCCGCCGGCGCGGAGTCCGCGAGTCGCTCGAGGACCAGACGATGGACATGGCCAGGGCCGCGGCGAAGCTCATCTCCGACAACCTCAGGTACCCCGACGGGTCGAAGGTGGAGTGCGTCATTGCCGACACCACCATCGGCGGCAGGTTCGAGGCGGCCCAGTGCGCGAACAAGTTCGCAGCGAACAACGTGGGTGTCTCGCTCTCCGTGACGCCGTGCTGGTGCTACGGCACCGAGACGATGGATCTCGACCCCGTGATGCCAAAGGCCGTGTGGGGCTTCAACGGCACGGAGCGTCCCGGCGCGGTCTATCTCGCGTGCATGCTCGCGGGCTATGCGCAGCGCGGAATGCCCGCCTACGGCATCTACGGCCACGAGGTGCAGAACCGCGACGAGACGACGAAGATTCCCGCAGACGTCTCAGAGAAGATCCTTAGGTTCGCCAAGGCCGGGCTCGCCGTCGCGATGATGAAGGGCAAGAGCTATCTCTCGATCGGAACTTCCGCGATGGGCATCGCGGGCTCGTTCGTCGACGTCAACTTCATGCAGGACTATCTCGGCATCGCGCCGGAGAACATGGACGAGTGCGAGATTCTCCGCCGCATCGAGGAAGGCATCTACGACAAGGAAGAGTACAAGAAGGCGCTCGCGTGGATGAAGAAGAACCTCAAGGAAGGGAAGGACTACAATCCGGTCAAGATACAGAAGTCGCGCGCCGAGAAAGACAAGGACTGGGAGTTCATCGCGAAGATGGCGATCATCGTCCGCGACATGATGGCCGGCAATCCCAAGCTCAAGGAGATGGGCTTCGGCGAGGAGGCGGTCGGCAGGAACGCGATCGCAGGCGGCTTCCAGGG
>JAFONM010000044.1 GCA_017418445.1 Kiritimatiellia bacterium | reverse complement strand
GCGTTCTTCTCGTCGGGGGAGAGTTCGGCGAAGGACTTTTCGTGTCCGTCGGGGACGAACAGCGGATCGTATCCGAACCCCTCCACTCCGGCGGCCTTCTCGGCGATGCGTCCGGGGCAGTGTCCCTCGACGACGATCTCCTCGCCCTCGGGCGAGACGAGCGCGCAGCAGCACGTGAAGCGCGCACGGCGGTTGGTCACTCCGGTCAGGTTCTTCAGCAGCAAGGCATTGTTGTTCGGCGTGTTGCAGGGCTCGCCGGCATAGCGCGCGGAATGCACTCCCGGCGCGCCGCCGAGCGCCTCGACCTCGAGTCCGGAATCGTCCGCCATGGACCAATCGCCCTTGTGCCTTGCGGCGATGGCGCGGACCTTGACGAGGGCGTTGCCCGCGAAGTCGGGCGCATTCTCCTCGACGCCCTCGGGATTGTCGGGCACGATCTCGACCCCCTCGAGTATCTTCGATATCTCCGCAATCTTGTGCGAATTGTGCGTTGCTACATAAAGCCTCATTTCAAGCTATTATATCATAAAGGCTATGGCCTGCGGGTCAGGTCGAGGAGTTTCATCGGGTGGTCGGAGGTGACGCGGTCCGCCCCCTTTTCGCGCGCTTCGCGAAGTTCGGACTCATCCTGGACCATCCAGCAGCAGACGGAGAGGCCGGCATCGTGCGCGGCGTCGATCATCTCCTTCGTCGTGCCGCCGAGCCTCGGCGCGACGCTGGCGCATCCGATCCTGCGCGCAGTCTCGATGTGCTTTTCGGAGAGCCACTCGCCCGTGATGTAGCCGAGCGGAGCGTCGGGCGCGACCCTGCGCATCGTCTCGAGCGTCGTTTCGTTGAAGCAGGTGAACGCGTAGGTGCCAGGCTTGAGCGCAAGGTACGCCGCGGCATAGAGCGCCCTGCAGTAATCCTCGAGCCGCTCCGGCGGATAGTGCTCGCCCGGATACGCCTTCATCTCGAGCTCTATGAAGATGTCGTCCCGCTCGCCCAGCGCCCTGAAGATGTCGTGCAGGGACGGTATCGGCTCGCCGGACTTCTTCAGCTTCAGCTTCCGCATGTCCTCGAACGTCGTCTCCTCCACGATTCCGGTTCCGGTCGTCGTCCGGTCGAGGCTCTCGTCATGCATGATGACAAGCCTCGAGTCCTTCGAGAAGCGGATGTCCGTCTCGAATCCGCGGACGCCCTTCGCGATGCACTTCGCGAATCCGCCCGCCGCGTTGTCGTCGTACTCCGCCCTTCCGCCGCGGTGAGCCTGGATGAGCGGACCACCGTTGGTCTTCAGGGTGGCGTTTCGCGGAACCGGCACGCTCCAGCACGAACATCCGGACAGCACAGCCGACGAAAAAAGCATCGTCGACATCGCGACGACGCCCGAAAGCAGTAATTTACCAGTTTTCATGCCGCTATTTTACTACATACCGCCTCGCAATGTCAATCGCCCCGCCCGGTCCCAGGGGACTGTCCCCACCCCGCGGGGACTGTCCCCGTTCCCAGGCCTGCCGTTCGGGCAGCAAGGCAATCAAGGCCTGCGCCAATAGGAAAGATACTCGATGTTGCCTTTTTCGCGACCCCGAATCGGGGATTCCGCAAGGCCCAGAAGTACGAGTCCGAGTTCTTCCTCGGCGAAGCGGACGATTCCGTCCCGGGCGGCGAGGCGCAGCGACTCGTCGCGGACGAGCCCGCCCGGCGCATTGCCCCTGCCGACCTCGAACTGCGGCTTTATGAGCGCTACCATCTCCCCGCCTGGCGCGAGAACGCCGCGGATGGGCGGAAGCACGAGCCTGAGGGAAATGAACGATACGTCGGTAACCGCGAGAGACGGGACCTCCGGGATGTCCTGCGGCGTCATGTAGCGTGCGTTGAAGTTCTCCCTCACCCAGACGCGGGGATCGGTCCTGAGCGAATACGCGAGCTGGTTCGTGCCGACGTCGACGGCCATCACGCGCGCCGCGCCGTGCTGCAGCAGGCAGTCCGTGAATCCTCCCGTGGAGGATCCGACATCCAGGCAGATTTTCCCTTCGGCGCTCAGAGGCCCCGGCCGCCCCCACAGCGAGAATGCGCCCTCGAGCTTTTCTCCGCCGCGGGAGACGAAGCGTTCGGGGGCCTCGACTTCGACCGGGGTGTCGTCCGCGACGGAGCGTGACGCCTTGCGCTCGACCTGTCCGGCGACGCGCACCCTGCCCTCCATCACGAGCGCCTGCGCCCGCGTGCGGCTCTCGCAGAGTCCGCGCTCCACGAGCGCCATGTCCAGGCGCTTCTTCACAGCGTAGGCGTGATCGGTTCGCGCTTGCGGATCTTGTCGCGCGGGAGTATTCTCGGAAGGTGCCCCGGCGCGGTCCTTATCGAGATATAGGTCGGATTCTCATCGTCCACGATCATGCCCTCGATGACGTCGCCCTCGGTCGTCGTGATGCGCATATCGGGCATGAAGCGCTCGCGAAGCTTCACCTTCTGCTCGACGGTCTTCTTCGCCTCGAACGTGACGAGCTTGCGCCACTCGGCGTAGCCGGGCTTGGTGATCTTGATCTCGTGTTCGCCCTCGGTTATGTTCTCGATCCTGAGAACGTCGCTCGCCGAAGACGCCGCGTCGGACGCGAGAGTCGTTCCGCGCCTCCTCCCGTCGACCCACACCGTCGCTTCCGGCGGCATGGTCCTGACCTCGAGGCTGCCCATGACGTTCTCCAGGCGGAACTCCTCGGCGGCCTCGCCGCCGTTGGGCACGGTTACGCTGCGGGTCAGCGTGGCGTAGCCCTCGAGCTCGGCGCGGACGGAGTAGGTTCCCGGCCTGACGTCCTTCTTGACGCACGGGTCGCCCGACGGAAGAGGAAGGTCGTCCATGTAGAACCTCGCTCCGGCCGGGACGGACGAGAGCCTGAGGGAGCCTGGGAGCGGCTCGAGCGTGACGCCGAGCTGCTGCACGTCGCCGGCGGCGACCCTCAGCTCGCGCTTCTCGGTCTTGTATCCGTCCTTCTTGAGTTCCACGGTGACCAGTCCCTTCACGACGTTGTTCGCGGTGACCGGCGTCCTGCCGCAGGTGATCCCGTTGACGATCGCGAGCGCACCGGAAGGCTGGGTCCTGATCTCGACGGTTCCCGAGTCCTTGACGAGCTTCACGTGATGGACGACCGGACGGCGTCCGTTGAACTTGACGGACAGCTTCGCCTCCTGGTAGCCCTCCTTCTTGAGGACGAGCGTATGACGGTCCTTGACCGCCAGGGACGTCACGAGCCTCGGAGTGGTGCCGAGCGAGAAGTCGTCCTCGACGACCTCCGCCCCTTCCGGCTCCGTCGTCACGAGGAGGATGCCCTTCACGGGCTCGAGCGTGTAGTACTTGCGGATCGGCTCCTCGCCCTCGGCCTTCACCATCTCGTCGACCGTCACGAAGTTGTTGAGCTCGAGGCGGATGTGGTGCGAGACTCCTGTAGTTATGTCGGAGAGCTGAAGCGGGGTCGTGCCGCGGCGGACGCCGTCGATCGAGACGACCGCCTTGTCGGGGGCGCTGGCGAACTCCGCGAAGGTCACGGCTGCGAACGCGGCCGGAACCGAAAGCGCGACGGATGCCGCGAGGGCGATAAGCGTGCGGATTCTCATTCCCTGCCTCCCTTCTTCCTCTTGTCCTTCTCGGTGGCTATCCGGCCCTCGATGTCCCTGATGTTGGACTCCGCCTCCATCGCGCGGTGGTCGAGGGCGTCCGGAATCATCGCCCTTATCTCGTCGTAGGCCTCGCGCGCAGCGGTCCAGTCGCCTATCTGCTTCGCGCGCTCGGCGCGGGCGTGGACCTCTCCGTAGCGCTCCCGGAGGAGAGCCTCGGCGTCCTCGACCTTCTTCGTCATCCTGTTCTTGTCGTCGTCGTAGCCGGAGACGCCCTTGAGCTCCACCCCCGCCTGGGAGTAGCTCTTGATTGCGCGCCACAGGTTCTGCGGCTCGACCTCGCGCTTGTCGTAGAAGTCGTCGCCCAGGGCCTCGCTCTTCCTGGCCGCGTCGAGGCACTCCTCGGGGGAGCGCATCACGAGCTGGACGCCGAGATCGTTGTTGAAGAGGGTCTCGAGCTTGTCGCATATCGCGGAGAAGCTGCGGGAAGGCGTCGTGTTCTCGACGACGACCTCCCTGACCATGCCGTTCCTCACGGCCTTTATGCGCCAGCTCCTGAGCGCGTTGGACGCCTGGCCGGACGACGATTCGAGAGAGAGCCAGTCGGCGGAGTCGAATATGGCGCCGAGCTCCTTCCGCGCCCAGTCGGAGAGCTTCCCGGACTCGTCCACCTTCTGTCCGTCGCCGCCGCCCGCGGACATGGAGTCGTAGGCGAGCGTCGTCGCAACGCCTCTCACCTCGACGCAGTACCGGGACACCTTCTCGGCAGTCGCCGTCACGCGCTCGTATACGATGATCGTCCCGTCGCCCGCATCATCGGACTTCTCCGCCTTCCCGCCGGCCGCGACGGACGAGGAGGTCGACGCGGGCTTCCTGCGAGTCCTGCCGTCCTGCGACCCGCCGTCATTCGTCAGGATGAGGAATATCGCAACGACAAGCGCCGTCACCGCGCCCGCCCAGAGGAGGTTGGCGACCTTGCGGCCCTTGGACACCGGCTCGACGGGCTTCGCCGCCTCGGCGTCCTCGGCGGCCGACGGTCCGAGACCGAGGTCCACCACCCTGCCCGGCGCAGGCTCCCTGTCCTTCTTCGCGGGAAGGTCGACGACGACCGGCGCAGCGGCGGGCATCGACGCTCCGACGACATGGACGAGTGTGGAGCCGACCTCGATCCTGTCGCCCGCCTTGAGCGTCTGCGGGGCGGACCCCAGCGCCTTCCCGTTGACGTACGTCCCGTTTGCGCTTGCGAGGTCGATGACCCGGATCGCGCTCTCGCCATCCGGCTCGAATATGCAGTGGTTGCGCGAGAGCTCCTCGTCCACGATGCAGACGTCGTTCGAGGACGACCGGCCGAGCCTCAGGCCTCCGTCCGGTACGGACAGGACCTTCCCGGCCAGTTCTCCGGTCATCACCTTGAGTTCCAGTCTTTTCGCCATCACATCAATCCTTTCACGGCTTGCGCCAGCACGGGTCCGAGCAATATGATGAAAACCGCGGGGAATATGCAGAGCATGAGAGGCCCGAGCATCTTCGTCGGCGCCTCGCCGGCAAGCTTCTCCGCGCGGTCGAAGCGGCGGGAGCGGAGCTGTTCGGACTGTATCCTCAGGATCGACCCGATCGAGACGCCGAGCTCGTCCGCCTGGATGAGCGCGTTCGCGACGGACTTGAGGTCCGGCTGACGCGCCCTGTCGGACATCGCCCTCAGGGCCTTGCGGCGCGATACGCCGACCTGGATCTCCTTCGTCATGCGCAGGAGCTCCTCGTTCAGCGGATCCATCCTGCGCGTCTCGCAGTTGCGCTGCAGGGCGCTGATGAAGTCCATGCCCGCCTCGACGGAGAGCGTCAGTATGTCGAGGACGAACGGAAGCGCGCGCATGATCGCGTTGTGGCGCTTCCTGATGGCGTCGCGAAGCCACATGGTCGGCTGCAGCGCGAAGAGTATGAAGCCCATGAGGCAGAGCTGCAGTCGCCAGCTGACGAACAGCGAATCCGGAAAGATGTCCCCGAGGAGGAATATCGCTATCGTCCAGATGAGCCCCATGACTACGGGGACGAGCATCCTGAGCGCCACGAACTCGCGTCCGTTCAGGAGCCCCTCGTAGCCTCCCGCGACCAGCATCCAGTCCGACTTCTCGACCTCCTTCGCGAAGCAGGGACGCGAGACGACGCGCTGCAGGTTGCCTACGAACGGCAGGAGCATCTTGAACGAAAGCGGAAGCGACCTCTCCTGCCTGCGGCCGTCCGCGAGCGTCACGTACGTGACCTCCTGCGCGATGGACGCCGCGTACCAGGCGATGCCCGTCGCCGCCACGGCCCATGCCGCCATCAGTCCGATCTGTATCAGGTCGAGGTCCATTTCATCATGTCACCGGAGTTCCGCCGCCCGCCGCGTTCGAAGGCGAGAGGACGCCTCCGCACCTGCCGGGTTCGCCAGCGAAGAGGATCATGCCCTCGGAGACGCCCACGGACATCCTGCGCGGCGCGAGGTTCGCGACGAACACGACCTCCCTGCCGACGAGCGCGGACGGGTCGGGATACGCCCCGCGGATTCCGGAAAATATCGTGCGCCTGCCGAGCGGGCCCGCGTCGAGGACGAACTTCAGGAGCTTCGAGCTCTTCGGGACGATTTCGCAGCTCTCCACGACTCCGACCCTGAGGTCGAGCTTCTCGAAGTCCGGGAACGCGATTTCAGGCTTGAGGGGAACGGACGTGGTCTGGGGGGTCGGAGCCGAACCAGATTTGATGGCCGAACTGCGTTCGACCACACCCTTATTCTTGCTCGCGCGCGATTCGTGCGCAACTTCGCCGGAGTCGGCGGGCTTCACCGTAGCCGCGGCAATCATCGCATCAACCTGTTTGGAGTCGATTCGGCTCGCGAGATACTCGTACTCGCCAAGAGAAACGCCCTCGATGGCCGTGTCGCGGGAATCCCATGTCCACTCCGTCTCGCCTAAGAGCTTCATCGCCTTGTCGGCGTAGACTGGGAGAATGGGCTTCAGGTAAATCGTCCATATGCGGAACGCGTTGAGCGCAGCCGTGAGGACGACGCGCGTCGCCTCGGCGTCGGTCTTGACCGTCTTCCACGGTTCCCTGCGGTCGAAATACTCGTTCGCGGCGTCGGCGAGGCGGCAGATCTCGACGACCGCCAAATTGAAGCGGCGATCCTCGTAGTGGCGCGCAATCGTCTCTCCGCCGTCGCGGAGCTTCTTCAAAAGCGCCAGCTCCTCGTCGTGTCCCGCGAGGTTCGCGAGCTTGCCGTCAAGCTTCTTCTGGAGCATCTGCGCAGAGCGCGAGGCGATGTTCGTGATCTTGCCGACGAGATCGGAGTTCACGCGCT
>JAFONM010000043.1 GCA_017418445.1 Kiritimatiellia bacterium | reverse complement strand
GGAGATCGTCGTCGAGGGACACTGCCCCGGACGCATCGCCGAGAAGGCCGCCGGAGTGGAGGGGTTCGGATACGATCCGCTGTTCGTCCCCGACGGACACGAAAAGTCCTTCGCCGAACTCTCCCCCGACGAGAAGAACGCGATTTCCCACAGGGGAAGGGCGTTGGAAAAGGTCAAGGTGATCTTGGGGGGTGGAAGCGCGGGAGATGGTAGCCGTGTAGAACATGTAGAACGTGTAGAAGGAAAGTGTGGTTCGCGTGTGCTCGCGTGGCTTAAGCTTTTCCGTGTCGTAAATTTGCCGACGGTGCCGGGCGATGTCTTTGTAGGCGCGGCTGCTGTCGCATGTTCCGTGACGTCGCTTAAAATGGGATTTGCTCCTGTTTGGTGGACAGCTGTCTCAAGTGTTCTCATCTACATGTTCGGCCTTGTGCAGAACGACATACTGGGGGCTAAGACAGACAAGGATCGCCCAATACCGGATGGTTTGATTTCGATTCGAGCTGCCAAATTTTCATGCGCCGCATGCTGGTTTTTCGCATGGATCATTGCCTGGATTCCGTTTCGGGGTATTTCAGGTTGTTTCTGGTTGTTCGTTGTCTTTATTGCGATGACAGTTCTTGTGTCGGCGTATAATGCAACGAAAAAGCCCTTGCTAATGGGACTTTGCCGAGCGTTGAATATGGTTTATGGTGGTGTGGCGGTTGCTGTCGCATGCGCGAGCGATATTAGCGAGATGCCATTCTTGCTTATCGGTGCACTTTTCTGCATCTGGACGCTTTACATAACATTAGTGACATGGTACTCGAAGGACGAGGAGAACGACCCGGAGAAGAAGCGGCGCGTCGGGGCGCTTGTCGGCGCGATCGTGTACCTGCAGCTCCTCGCTCTCGTAATATTCTCGCTCCTCGATCCGTCGCGCGAACAGAGGTGCCTTCTCGTCGCGGGCGCGGTGATGCTCGTCCTTCTCAGGTCGTTCAGGGGATTGTTCCCGAAGGTGAGTGCGTCATGAAGAAGCTGAACGTCGTCGCGGCGGGACTCGGATTCCGCAGGCTCGAGGAGCAGGGACTCCTCGAGATGGCCGGACTCAGGTTCGTCGAGGCGCCGAGCGTCTTCCCCGCGGTCACCTGCGTCGCGCAGGCGACGATGCGCACCGGACTCTCCCCGGCCGGGCACGGGATGATCTCCAACGGATGGTGGTCGCACGACTTGAGAAAGCCGCTCTTCTGGGAGCAGAGCTCGCGCCTTGTGAAAGGGAAGCGCGTCTGGGAGGACCGTCGCGCGGCGGGCGAGAAGTTCGGAATGTTCTTCTTCCAGCAGTCCCTGGGCGAGAGCGTGGACGCCGTCGTCTCGCCCGCGCCGATCCACAAGCACGGCGGCGGGATGATCATGGGCTGCTACACCATGCCGACGGGAATGTCCAAGACCTTGGAGAAGCTCTGCGGGAGGTTTCCGCTCTGGCGCTACTGGGGTCCGCTCGCGTCGCCCAAGGTGGGACGCATGTGCATTTCCTACTTCGAGGAGCTGACGAACGTCATCGATCTCGACGAGGCCTACCTCTACCTGCCCACGCTCGACTATGCGGCGCAGAAGCATGGTCCGGGCAGTCCCGCGGACATCGCGGCGCTCAAGGAGTTCCGGAGGCAGCTCGAGCGGCTCGCGGACATCTGCATGCACCGCGGATGCGAGCTTTCGGTGACGGGCGACTACGGGATCGCGCCCGTGACGGAGGAGCCGGTCCATCCGAACCAGGTGCTCAGGAAGCACGATCTCTTCAGGACGCGCACCGTGGGCGGAATGAGCTATCCGGACTTCTACCAGTCCACGGCCTTCGCGATGTGCGACCACGAGTACTGCGTCGTCTGCGGAGAGAAGTCCGAGGAGGCGATGAAGCTCCTCCTCTCGACCGGCGACTACGAACTGCCCCCGGACACCAGCCGCCAGCCGCCAGCCGCCAGCCGCCTCCTCCTGGCGAGGCAGGGCTCCTGGTGCGGATACGAGTGGTGGACTGACAGGCGGGAGGCGCCGGACTTCGCGACGCACGTCGACATACACAACAAGCCCGGGTTCGATCCGAAGGAGCTCTTCTTCTTCAACCGCGGGACCGTCATGGGGACGCACGGGCGTCCCTCGTCCGTCGCCAAGTCGGAATAGCCTTAAGGAAAACCCCAACCAATGAACCGCACTCTGGCAATAGGACACTTCCTGAACGCCGACTACCAGTCGGCGTGCGCGAAGCACCTCGGGAGACTCCGGGAGGTGTTCTTCGCATGGCCGGGCGTCCTCTCGTGCCGCCCCGCCCCGGACTTCACGCCCGAGGTCCGGGCGCGCATGATGTCCGACCTGAGGTGGAGCCGGGAGAACGGAATCCTCCTCGACACCCTCTTCAACTGCAACTGCTACGGAGACATCGCGATCTCGCCGGAGCTCGCGGAATTCGTCGAGCGGACGCTCAGGGAGATGGACGCGGAAGGGCTCTTCCCGGACATCGTGACGACGACCTCGCCTTTCATAGCGACCATCCTGCGCCGCAGGTTCCCGTCCGTGAAGATCCGCCTCAGCGTCAACTTCCGCATCCACGGGACGCTCGGATTCGAGCCGGTCATGGAGCTCTTCGACTCCTTCTACGCGTCGCGCGAGCACCACAGGGACCTCGACTGGCTCGCGAAGCTTTCCGCCTGGGCCAGGGAAAACGGGAAGATCCTGGGGATGCAGGCGAACTCGGGGTGCCTCAGGCAGTGTCCGTTCCAGCAGTTCCACGACAACATGCACGGACACAACCGCATCGCGCAGTCCAAGGTCGGCGAGAAGTTCGACTTCTCGGTGTTCCGCTGCAGGACGAACTACGAACGCGGACGCTACGAGGACTTCCTCAGGGCGACGTGGATCCGTCCCGAGGACCTTCCGCTCTACGAGCGGCACGTCGAGGTCGTGAAGCTTGCGACGCGTCGCCATCCGCATCCGGTGAAGGTCCTCGACGCGTATGCGACGTACGGCTACGACGGGAACCTCGCGGACCTGATGGACCCCGCGCACAGGTTTCCGAAGTCCTTCGACAACAAGTCCTTCGACGCGTCCCCGCTCTGGCCCGAGGTCCGCTCGTGCCGCCAGGCGAACGACTGCACGCACTGCGGCAGGTGCACCGGGCTGATGTCGCATGTGTTCAAGGATGTCAGATAACCGCTGGAGAGAGAAATGAGCGAACCTAAGTCCATACAGGCGATAGTCGACCTTGCGAGCGCGTACTACGGGAGCGCCGTGCTGTTTGCGGCGATAGACGTCGGACTCTTCACGGCGGTCGAGGAGGCGGGCGACCTTGCGGGGATAGTCGCGAAGACGGGGGTCTCCGAGCGTGGAGCGAGGCTTCTTGCGGACGCGTGCGTCGCGGAGGGGCTCCTCGACAAGAAGGACGGCATGTACTCCAACACGCAGGCGGGGCGCCTCGCGCTGATCCCGGGAGGTCCCGCGGATCTGACGAAGGCGATCCGCTACAACCGCGACGTGTATCCGGTTTGGGGTAGGCTTGCGGACTTCGTGAAGTCCGGGAGGCCCGCGGAGCGTCCGGAGGTCCATCTCGGCGAGGACGCGGCGAGGACGAAGGCGTTCGCGGCGGCGATGTTCGGGCGCGCGATGGGCATCGGCAAGTCGGTCGTGCCGATGCTGGGCTTCGGTTCGGGCGAGTGCAGGCTCCTCGACCTTGCGGGCGGACCCGGGGCGTACGCGATACTCCTCGCGCAGGCGCATCCCGGGATGAAGGCTGTCACGGTGGACCTTCCCTCGATATCGGAGGAAGCGAAGGGATATGTCGCGAAGTTCGGACTTTCCGACCGTATCGAGTGCCGCGCGGGCGACTACCACACGGACGAGTACGAATCCGAGGCTTACGACGTCGTCACGATCTTCGGCGCGCTCCACCAGGAGTCTCCGGAGCAGATCGTCGACATCCTGAAGCGCGCGAACCGCGCGCTGAAGAAGGGCGGAAGGGTGTTCGTCCTCGACATGATGACCGACGCGACGCACACGGCGCCGGCGTTCTCGGCGCTCTTCGCGGTGAACATGGCGCTCACGACGCAGAACGGGTGGGTGTTCTCGGACGAGGAGCTCTTCGGATGGATGCGGGAGGCCGGACTGAGGCCCGAGGACACGCGTCCCGTCCCGCCGCCCATGCCCCACTGGCTCGTCACCGCCGTCAAGTAGCGACCATTGACGGGGGGACGGAATATTGGTAGAATGTCGGTGTCTTCCCAACAACAGAGAAAGGAAACCATCCAATGAAGAAATATGTTTGCTCGGTCTGCGGATACGTCTACGACCCGGCGGAAAACGACGGCGTCGCCTTCGAGGACCTTCCCGACGACTGGGTCTGCCCCATGTGCGGCGTCGGCAAGGACCAGTTCGAAGAGCAGGCGTAATCTTCGAGACGCGATTTCCCCGGCGGTTTCCGGGACAATATGGCACGGAAGCGCGACATGATGTCGCGCTTCCATGTTTTTTCGCCCCTGCCTCCGGTTTGGCACGCCGTTGCTTTATGCAAGGTGTTGGCAAATGAAAGGAGCAAGCGAAGATGAATACAGTAATGAACATGATGGATCCATGGAGATTCCTCGACGATCTCATCGATACGTCGAGTCGCGCGTTCAGGAACGTCAGGGCGCGGGCCGCGGGACGCTTCCCGCCTGTCAACGTGTACCTCGACGACAACGCCGTCATAGTCGACATGGAGCTTCCCGGGAGGACGGCGAAGGACGTGGACCTCACGCTCGAATCCCAGGCGGTGGTTGTTACAGACAGGCCCGCGGAGACGACGAACGCCGAGTCGGGCGCGAAGGAGGACGCAAAGTCCGCCTGGTGCCGCCGCATCGAGCTGCCGTTCCGCGTGAACGCCGAGAAGGCGAACGCGAAGTTCGTCAACGGAATCCTCCGCGTGGAGCTGCCGAAGGCGGACGCGGTCGGAGCGAAGAGGATAGCGATCGAGGGCTGAAAAGGGGAAAGGAGACATGGAAATGAACGAAGGAAAGTATGTTGTTCCCGCGGCAACGTTCGCGGAGAAGCCGGACGAGTACGAATTCAGGTTCACGCTTCCGGGCATCGGCAAGGACGAGACGGAGCTCCACATGGAAGGGCGCACGTTGACGCTGAAGACGGCGTCGAAGTTCCAGAATCCGGCGGGATTCAAGGAGGTCGCGGTCGAGTTCGAGCGTCCGAACTACGCGATGAGCGCGGACCTGCCGGAGCTCGCGGATCCGTCGACGCTGACGGCGAAGATGGAGAACGGGATCCTCTCGGTGGTCGTGAAGAAGCGGCCCGAGTCCCAGCCGCGCAAGATCGCGATCGGCTAGGATGGACGCGAAAGGTCCGCGGGGTCGATGGACTTGAGGGCGTTCGGGTTTTCCCGGGCGCCTTCAAGTCCGAATTATGGTATAATATCTGCAGTCGTTTGCCAAACAATTTGGAGGATCTGCGATGTCGGCACTAGACAAGATCGCGGCCAACCAGGACGAATACTCCTGCAAGGTCCAGAGGCTCGGGGAATGCAAGATCACATCGCCCGTCCATCATCACGAGTTCATCCGCGAGGGAGAGCGCATTTTCGTCTCCGAGGCGGAGAGCTTCATGAAGGAGATGGAGAAGAAGCTAGGGCACCTGCCGACGTTCGAGCGTGCGGGTCCTCTCGCGAAGATCTTCCACGATCCCAGCTGGACGAGGGTCGGGATAGTCACGGCCGGCGGACTCTGTCCGGGGCTCAACAACGTCATCAAGGGACTCGTCGAGATACTGTCCTTCGACTACGGGGTGAAGAACATCTTCGGAATCCGCTTCGGCTACGCGGGGCTCAATCCGTCCTTCGGCTACAATCCGATTCTGCTGGATCCGGACACGGTGGACACGATACACGAGCTCGGCGGGACGATACTCGGCTCGAGTCGCGGACAGCAGCCGACGGACGTCATAGTCGACACGCTCGTCAGGATGAACATAAACGTCCTCTTCTGCATCGGCGGCGACGGGTCGCTGCGCTGCGCGCACGAGGTGGCGGAGGAGTGCATGAGGCGCAGGCTCAACATCTCCGTCGTCGGGATACCCAAGACGATCGACAACGACCTGCAGTTCGTGGGGAGGTCCTTCGGATTCGAGACGGCGGTGGCCGAGGCCGCGAACGTCATCAGAAGCGCGCACGTCGAGGCGAAGGGCACGGCGGGCGGAATCGGGCTCGTGAAGCTGATGGGACGCGATTCCGGATTCATCGCCGCCTACTCGTCGATCGCGAATCCGGTGGTCAACTTCTGCCTCATTCCGGAGACTCCGTTCGTGATGGAGGGCCCGGGCGGACTCCTAAAGGCGCTCGAGAACCGCTTCGCGGCGGGGAAGACCCACTGCGTCATAGTCGTGGCGGAGGGGGCGGGCCAGGAGCTCATCGAGGGCGAGCCGGAGCGCAGGGACGCGAGCGGAAACATCCTCAAGAAGGACATCGGAGAGTATCTGAAGCGAAAGATTTCGGAGCATTTCAAGAAGATCGGCGTAACTTCGAGCGTCAAGTACTTCGATCCGAGCTACACTATCAGGTCCGTCCCCGCTCGCGGCACGGACGCGATACGATGCTACATGCTCGCGAGGAACGCGGTCCATGCCGCGATGGCCGGCCGGACCGACTGCGTCGTGGGCAACCTCGGCGAAAGCTACGCGCTCGTCCCCATCAAGCTCGCGACGATCGAACGTCAGACCATATCCTTGAAGAGCGACCTCTGGCGCAGCGTCATGGACGCGACGGGACAGGAGTTCTACTTCGCGAACGGGGCAGGACACGGCCGCGGAATCGTCGCGCCGTAGGGAGGCGGAGCCCTCTGTCTTTCCCATTCCCTTCTGCCTTCCGCCCTCCCCCTAAACCCTTCCCCAAATCGACATAAAATGGTATAATTGAAACTCCAGAACACGGAAGAAGGGCTAAAATCTATGAAAATCAACCTGATAGCCAATCTGAACAAGGTATTGATTGGTCTCAGCTTCGAGGGCGAGCGCGAAATAACCGTAGGGCGCGAGATGGGCAACACGATCGCTCCGCTGGCGGCGGACGGGCTCTCCCGCCATCACGCGAAGATATACTTCAAGGACGGACAGTGGTATGTAGAGGACCTCGGGAGCACCAACGGATCCTACTGCAAGGGCCAGAAGATCGAGGGTCCGACCGTTCTCAAGCCCCGCGACATGCTCCAGTTCGGCAAGTTCGAGATATCCGTCGACGAGATGACCTTCGAGCCCATGGCGACTTCCGCGGCTCCCGCCGTCGCCACGCCGGCCTTCGTCCAGCCCGTCGCGGCACCGACACTCGTTTCTCCGCCGCCGGTCGCTCCTGCGCCTGCTCCGGCCCCGGCTCCTGCGCCCGCTCCAGCTCCAAAGCCCGCGCCTGCTCCGGCTCCGAAGCCTGCACCAGCTCCTGTCATCATGAAGCCGGTTGCACCTGAGCCCGCTCCGGCTCCGAAGCCTGCACCAGCTCCTGTCGTCATGAAGCCGGTTGCACCTGAGCCCGCTCCGGCTCCGAAGCCTGCGCCCGCTCCTGTCGTCGTGCAGCCCGTTGCCGCTCCCGCCGCGCCCGCCGCTCCCGCGGCGGCCCCGACCGTCACGCCTATCGTGATTACCCCTGTTTCAAAGCCCGCGTCCGGCGCGGCTCCGGCCATCAAGCTCGTCTCGCCGCAGGTGGTCATCACTCCGCTAACTCCCGCTGCCGCGGCATCAGCCGGGGCGGCCGCGGCGCAGCCCGCCGTCACAGCGTCGCCTACCGTCCAGCGGCGTCCGACGATTCCGGGAATGTCCGCGAGCGGATTCAGACCCGGGCTCAAGCTGCCGGCGAAGCCTGCGTTCGGCGCGGGGATCAAGATGCCGGCGAAGAAGACGCTCGGCCCCGGGCTTAAGCTTCCTCCCAAGCCCACGCTCAGCGCAGGCGTGAAGCTTCCGCCCAAGAAGCCGCTCGTCAAGAATCCGACCGTGACGCCTGCGGCCGCGGGCGTGGAGATGACCCCCGTAGAAATGACCCCGGTGGAGTGACGACGATGACATACAGGACTACGCTCGCACTCCTCGCGGTCGCACTTGCCTCCGGTCCGCTCTTCGCGGCGCGTCCGGTGGCGCGGTGGGACGTCGTCCCGTACCAGCGCGTCTCCGGAGTCTTCAAGGTCGGTGTCGTCGCGTTCCACGAATCGGGTGTGAACGTCCTCTTCAAGGTTGACGGACGCAAGAAGTGGAGCGCGAAGCGTCCGACGAAGAACGACCGCACGGGAGTCGAGGAGTACGTGTTCCCGTTCGACCCCGTAAAGTGCAAGTGCAAGCCGGGTCCCGTGACCCTGAGCGCGACCGCGACGTCGGAGGGCGGCGAGTCGTACGACCTGCCGGACCTCGTGCTCTATGCCGATCCCAACGGGGACCTCGGGTCGCGCAAGGTCGTCTACGTCGATCCCGTGAAGGGCAACGACTTCGCCGACGCCACCAGGGACGCACCCGTCAAGACGCTCGGGATGGGCATCAAGAAGGCGGAGGACGGCGGTACCGTCATGCTCGCAGCCGGCAGGTACAGGCTCGACAAGATCGGGATCGGCAAGCTGCGCGAATACTGGACGACGGTGCAGCCCGCGCCCGGAGTGGACGGGAGCGAGGTGAAGGTCGAGGGAGGTCGTCCCGTTACGGACAAGCTCCGCTTCCGCGACGTCGACATCTTCGCGAAGATCGGGCCGGACGCGAACCTCGCCATCTACGTCGGCGAGGGTCGGCATCCGCTCTTCGCCTGGTTCGACAGCTGCAGGATGTACAACTCCGAGGGACGCGGCAGCGGCCGGTCCATGCCGTTCGGCAACAGGCTGATGGCCTACGTGACGGGCGGCAGGACGAGCGACGTCACGCATGGTCCCAGGTGCGAGCTGGTCCGCAACCACACGGTCGAGAAGATAACGGGCAGCGCCTTCTCCGGCTCGAACGCGCTGATTGCGAACTGCAAGGTCTCGGACATCGACTCGGACGGGTCGGGCGTCATAGCGTCCGTCCTCTACGAGGCGCAGATCCAGTATCCCCGGTGGGTCGACAACGTGATACTCTTCAACGTCGAGGCGGACAACTGCAAGTCGCGCGGACTCGTCGGCAGCAGGCTCAGGGATTCCGCGTTCGTCAACGTGAAGTTCGCGACGGCGGCGAGGGACGAGGGCAACCTCACGAGGTTCTCTCTCGGACTCGACAACGTCATTTTCCGCAACGTCGAGATCTCCGGTCAGGACTGGATATGGGTCGACAACGAGTTCGGGCTCGAGAACGTGGAGCCGAAGGACGTCGTGATGGAGAACGTCAAGGTTGACAACTACCTGGGATGCGACGTCTCCGGCTTCGCCGGGATAAGGAAGAAGTGAGTTTGAAAAGGGCAAGGAAATCCAGGACAGGCAAATGAGAGAAGCTACACTTGAAGAGAGAAGGCATTCCGCGGCGCACCTGATGGCGCGCGCGGTCATGAACGTGTTTCCGGACGTGCAGGTCGACATCGGCCCCGCCACGGACGAGGGATTCTACTACGACTTCGACCTGGAGCACAGGATTTCGCCGGAGGACTTCCCCAGGATCGAGGAGGAGATCGCGCGTCTGATCGCGCTCGACGAGCCGTTCGTCAGGAAGACGGTCTCGCGCGACGAGTGCGCGAAGATGCTGGCGGGCCAGCGCTACAAGCTCGAGCGCCTGGCGGACATCCCCGAGGGCGAGGACATCTCCACGTACGCCGTCGGCGACTACGTCGAGATGTGCAGGGGTCCGCACGTCGAGCACTCGAAGCAGGTCGGCGTCGTCCACCTTACGCGCGTCGCCGGCAGCTACTACCGCGGGGACGAGCACAACAAGATGCTCCAGCGGATCTACGGCATCGTCGCGAAGGACGAGGAGGAGCTCAAGGGAATCCTCGAGCGCGCCGAGGAGGCGAAGCGCCGCGACCACCGCAGGCTCGGAGTCGAACTCGACCTCTTCCACCTCGACCCCGAGGATCCGGGACAGATATTCTGGCATCCGAACGGATGGATCATCTACGTGACGCTCCAGGACTACATGCGCAGGAAGGTGACAGCCGACGGCTACATGGAGGTGAACACCCCGGCCATCATGCCGCGCTCCCTGTGGGAGCGCTCGGGACACTGGGACCACTACAAGCAGAACATGTTCGTCACCGAGAGCGAGAAGCGCGTCTTCGCGGTGAAGCCCATGAACTGCCCGGGAGCGCTCGAGATCTTCAACAGCCGCACGAGGAGCTACAAGGATCTGCCGCTCCGCCTCGCGGAATTCGGACATTGCGCGCGCAACGAGCCGAGCGGAACCCTGCACGGCATCATGCGCGTGAGGGGATTCGTCCAGGACGACGCGCACATACTCTGCACGGAGGACCAGATCGAGGCCGAGGTCGCCAGGTTCTGCCGCCTCCTGATGGACGTCTATTCGGACTTCGGGTTCGACAGGAACGTGACCGTCAAGCTCTCGACGATGCCTGCGGACCACGTGGGCGACGAGAAGACATGGGCGCACGCGGAGGACGCTCTCGCGAAGGCCTGCGCCGCGACCGGGCTGAAGTACGAGATACAGCCCGGCGAGGGCGCGTTCTACGGTCCGAAGCTCGAGTTCACGCTCATCGACGCGCTCGGACGCGCGTGGCAGTGCGGAACGATCCAGCTCGACTACCAGCTGCCGAGCGCGGAGCGTCTCAATGCCGAGTACATCGGTCCGGACGGACAGAAGCACCATCCCGTGATGCTGCACCGCGCGGTTCTCGGCTCCCTCGAGCGCTTCATCGGAATCCTCATCGAGCACTACGCCGGCGCGTTTCCGCTCTGGCTCGCGCCGCAGCAGGTCCGCGTCCTTCCGATTTCCGGCAAGGCGGCGGACTACGCGGAGAAGATCCGCGCCGCGCTCGAGGCGGCCGGCTGCCGCGTCGGTGTGGACGACTCGCCGGACAAGCTCGGCGCGAAGATCCGCGCCGCGACGATGGCGAAGGTTCCGTACTCCGTCGTCGTCGGTCCGCGCGACGAGGCGGCGGGCCAGATATCGGTCCGCTCCAGGAAGGACGGCGACCTCGGCGCCATGAAGCTCGAGGCGTTCATAGAAAGGCTTAACGAAGAAAAGGAAAATCACAAATGACAAACTGCAAATACACGTGCCTGAATCCCATCGCGTCCGTCGGCCTCGGCAGCCTTACCGAGAGCTATGTCCGCTGCGAGAAGCTCGAGGATGCCGACATCGCGTTCGTGCGTTCCGCGAAGATGGAGGAGATGTCGACAGGCCCCGGCCTCTTCGCCGTCGCGCGCGCCGGAGCCGGCGTCAACAACATTCCGCACGCTGAGTACGCGAAGAAGGGCATAGTCGTCTTCAACACCCCCGGCGCCAACGCGAACGGCGTCAAGGAGCTCGTCATCGCCGCGATGCTCCTCGCGAGCCGCGACATAGTCGGCGGCATCGAGTGGGTCAAGGCGAACGCCGGGGACGCCGCGATCGCGAAGTCCGCGGAGAAGGCCAAGAAGGCCTTCGCCGGAACGGAGATCCTCGGACGCAGGCTCGGCGTCATCGGACTCGGCGCGATCGGACAGAAGATCGCGAACGCGGCCGTCGAGCTCGGCATGGAGGTCTACGGGTACGATCCGTACCTCTCCATCGACGCGGCGTGGAACCTCTCGCGCGGCGTCAAGCACTGCAAGAACGTCGAGACGATCTACAAGGAGTGCGACATCATCACGATCCACGTCCCCGCCCTCGACTCCACGAAGGGCATGATCAACGCGGACGCGATCTCCATGATGAAGCCCGGCGTCGTCGTGATCAACTGCGCCCGCGACGTGCTCGTCGACGAGAAGGACATGCTCGCCGCGATCGAGGCCGGAAAGGTCCGCAAGTACGTCTCCGACTTCCCCAACCCCACGACGGCCGGCAAGAAGGGCGTGATCGTCATTCCGCACCTCGGCGCGTCCACCGAGGAGGCCGAGGACAACTGCGCGATCATGGCGGTCAAGGAGATGCGCGACTTCGTCGAGAACGGCAACATCGTCAATTCGGTGAACTATCCCGCGTGCTCGCTCGGACCGGCCAACAAGGCAGGGCGCCTCGCGATCTGCCACAAGAACGTCGCGAACATGATCGGACAGTTCACGTCCATCCTCGGCCAGGCCGGGGTGAACATCGACTCCATCGCGAACAAGAGCCGCGGAGACTTCGCCTACACGCTCATCGACACCGACAGTCCCGTGCCGGCGGACGTCGTCAAGGCGCTCGGGGCGAGCGAGGCGGTCCTCCGCGTCCGCGTCGTCAAGTAGGCCGGCGGGAGGGTTCGGATGGGCTACGCGAGAAGGAACGTTCCCGCACCGGCCGCGGCGGAAGCCAAGCCCGCCGCGCCGAAGCCTTCCCTCCCCGACAGGTCCTCGTCAGGCAGGTCTTCCTCCGGGTCCATCTGGCAGATGAAGCTCGGGGGCGGACAGAAGACGCGCATGACGCGCGTCGAGGTCCTTCTCTTCACGTCCGAGCTCGCCGACCTCATCGAGGCCGGAATGACGCTCGGCCAGGCGCTCAAGGCGCTCTCGAACCAGGGCGAGGAGGGGAGCGGACAGCGCTTCGTATGCTCCGACCTGTGCGACAGGATCGTCAGGGGCGAGACGTTCTCTGACGCCTGCGCGCACCATCCTCAGACGTTCGAGCCACTGTACCCGAACATGATACGCGCGGCAGAGGCCTCGGGCGCGATGGTGGAGGTCCTGCGCAGGCTCGCCGAGCACTACGAGATCTACGACAACATGCGCGGCAAGATCAAGAGCGCGCTGAGCTACCCCGTCATCGTCCTCGTCTTCGGAATCTTCGCCGTCATAGCGGCTCTGGTATGGATCATACCGAAGTTCCAGAAGGTGTTCGACTCCATGGGGGCCACGCTCCCGCTGCCCACCCGGATACTCATAGGCATGTCCGACGCGCTCATCCACTGGTGGTGGCTCATTGCGATCGTCGTGGCAGGCCTCGCGTGGGCGTTCAGGGCGTGGAAGGCGACCCCCCAGGGAAGACTCGTAGTCGACTCCTGGAAGCTCAGGGCGCCGCTCATCAAGGGGATCGTGGCCTGCGGAGCGTACTCGTCGCTGGCATACACGCTGAAGACGCTCCTTGCGAACGGCGTGAACGTCCTCCAGGCGCTCAAGATATGCGAGGAGACGTGCGGCAGCGCGGTCATAGGGAAGGCCCTCGCCGACGCCAGGAAGCGCGTAACCGACGGAACCTCGATCTCGGGTCCGCTGGCCGCGAGCGGAGTGTTCCCGCGCATGATGACGGACATGCTCGCCGTCGGCGAGCAGGCGGGCGACATGACCAGCTCCCTCGAGCACATCGGCAAGCGCTACCAGAAGGACATGGACCGCAACATAGCGACGTTCACGAACGCGCTCGAACCTCTTCTCATCGTGGCCATCGCCGGCGTCGTCGGCTTCATCGCCGTCGCGATTCTCATGGCCGTCTTCCAGGTATCCTCGCAGATGGGCTGATGAAGCTGGAAGCTCCATGCGAAATAGGGCGCAAGATGGACGCCCTCGGACTCTGGGACGCGCTGATGTCCTACAATTTCGCGGTCCGGCCGAAGGGCACCGTCCTTCCGTACTTCTGCACCGCCCTCAGGGACAACGGCAGGTCCGCCAAGGTGCGCTTCATGATGATCGAGGGATGGCGCACGTTCCACGACTTCCTGTGCACGCGCGTCGACAGGTCCTACGGATACTACCAGACCCCGATGGAGATGCCGCACTTCGAGCTCGTGATCGCGAAGGACGGCGGCGTCGCCGTCTTCCGCCACGACCAGTGCTACATGCCGCGCCCGGTGAAGGACCCGGAAATCGAGCTCGTCTCCAAGATTCTCTGGGAGTCCTACGGAGTGATGATGCGCATCGAGACCGACCGCGCGCTCCCGATGCGCTTCGCGGACTCCAAGGCGATGTTCTCCCGCGTGGAGGTCGAGAAGGACAGGTGGGAGGACTCTCCGCTCGCCATACCCGATCCGCAGCCGTACGTCGAGAAGATAACGATTCCCGCCGAGCTCGTAAAGAAGGCCAAGGACCTTCCGTTCGAGGCCTCCGAATGCCTGGAGTTGACATTCGCGCTGAAGCTCGGAATCGTGACGCGCGAGCCGCGTCCGCGCTGCTGCTACCGCCTGCTCGCGATAGACGGGAAGGGGGCGGCGGTTATGGACGACCGCCTTTCCGCGAATCCCGACGGCGGACTCAAGGCCATGTGGGAGGGGCTCGCCGCCCACGTCCTCAGGCGCATCGTCGAGCGCGGACGCGTTCCCGGTGCGATAAAGGTCCCGTCGGGACGCATTTTCCGCATGCTGCGTCCGCTCTGCATGGAGCTTCCCTTCAAGCTTTCGATGCACGACAGCCTGCCGCGACTTGAAGCCGCGTTCGGGATTTGATAGAATATATACGTCTAAAACGCCAGGGTAGCACAATGGCAGTGCATCTCATTTGTAATGAGAGGGTTGGGGGTTCGACTCCCTTCCCTGGCTCCAATCGACACGTCCGATGGCAGATGTGATATACTATCCCGCATGAATCTGAATCGAGTCATAGCGATAGACGGTCCCAGCGGGGCCGGCAAGTCAAGCGTCTCCCGGATCGTCGGCAGGAAGCTCGGCTTCCTTCACGTGGATTCAGGCGCGCTATACAGGATAATGACCTGGCAATGCCTTGTCGCCGGGGTGGACATGGAGGATCCCGAGGCCATTGTCGCCGAGGCGAGGAAAGTCGCCATCGAGTGCCGTCCCGAGAACGGGGAGATCGCCTACTATGTGGGCGGAGAGGCTCCCGGCGACAGGATACGCACTCCGGAAATCAACGCGAATGCATCGAAGGTCGCGCGCCTCAAGGAGGTCCGCGACATAGTGACTGCGCTTTTGAGGTCCATGACGAAGTACGGCGACCTCGTCGTCGAGGGGCGCGACATCCAGACCGCGGTCTTCCCGGACACGCCGGCGAAGTTCTTTCTCACCGCGTCGGCCGAGGCGCGCGCCGCGCGCCGCCACAGGGAGGAGGTCGAGAAGGGCATCGCGGGCGGCGGAACCGACGCCGTGAAGGCGTCGCTCCTCGCGCGGGACAAGATCGATTCCGAGCGCAGGTACGCGCCCCTCATGAAGGCCGACGGCTCGATTGAGATAGACTCGTCGAACCTTGACCTCGACCAGGTGGTCGAGACCGTGATGGCCGCGCTTCCGTCCGACTGGAAATGAAGTTCTCCGTCCGCCTTTCGCTCGTTCTCCTTGCGCTCTACGCGCTTGCGGCGGCGTTCGGCGAGGTGCAGTACCGCATCGCCAGGGCGAAGGACGTTACGCCCGGGTACAACCAGGTGAACCTCGAGGCGAGGTACTGTCCGCCGCTCGCGCTCGCGCCGGACGGGCGGCGGTATCTGATGGGGACGGACAACCTCGGGCGCAGCGTCGCGCTGAGGCTCGTGCAGGGCTCGCGCATCGCGTTCCACGTCGGCATCGTCACATCGCTCATCGCGATTCCGCTTGGCGTCGTGCTGGGACTCCTCGGCGGATACTTCGGCGGCAGGGTCGACTCGCTCGTCGTGTGGCTCTGCGCGACCGTCGCGTCGATGCCGGGGCTGCTCTTCATTCTCGCGATATCGCTCGTCGTCGGACAGGGGCTTCTCGGCATCTACCTCGGCATAGGCTTCACCACCTGGGTGGGCGTCTGCCGGACGATACGCGCCGAGGTGATGAAGCACGCGAACCGCGCCTACGTGCAGGCGGCGAAGACGCTCGGGTATTCGCACGCGAGGATAATGTTCCTCCACATCCTCCCGAACGTCGCGCACATGATACTCATCCAGTTCTCCATCAGGTTTCCGTCCGCCGTCGCGACCGAGGTCTTCATATCGTTCCTCGGAATCGGCGTCCAGGGCGAGCCGAGCTGGGGAGTCATGATAAACAACGCGAGGATGCGCCTCTGGCAGGGGGTTTGGTGGGAAATGGCGTTCACGACGCTCGCCATATTCGCGCTCGTCCTCGTGTTCAACCATCTTGCGGACTATCTCCGCGACCGTCTCGATCCCGCGCTGAGAAGCGAGCGGTGAAACCGAAAGGAAGGAGCAGAAGATGAAAAGGACAACGGTGTTCGCGCTGGCGCTCGCGCTGTGCGGGTGTTTTTCGTTCAATTCGGCGGACGACCCGAAGGTCGTCTACGTGGACGGATTCGACCTTTCGGTCACGACGTGCGGAATGGGCAGGTCGGTCCGCGCGAAGACGTCCGTCGACGGCCATCCCATCACGATGTCCGGCACCTCCTACGAGCGCGGCTTCGGGACGCACCCCGAGAGCGCGGTCGTGTTCTCGTCCACCGGCGGGAAGGTCGTCTTCGACGCGATCGTCGGCATAGACGACGACGCGAAGACCGCCGGGACCGGGCACAGCTGGGGCAGGCCGCAGGCGCAGTTCTTCGTGTGGGCGGACGGGAGGATCGTGTGGTCCTCCGGATTCCTCCAGCTCGGGCAGAAGCCGGTCGAGGCGCACGTCGACCTCGGCGGCGCCAGGGAAATCATCCTGGAGACGCGCGGCGGAGCGGAATGGTCCGCGTGGGACGCGTCGAACGCGGACTGGGCGGACGCGCGCTTCACATGCTACGATGACGCGGTTGTCCGCATCGCCGACGATCCCGGCATGTTCCGCCAGCTCGGCATCCTCACGCCGGACGAGAAGAAGGAGCCGCAGTTCAACTACCCCGACATCTGGGGCGTACGTCCCGGACATCCCGTCATCTTCCGCATTCCGGTGTCGGGAGTCCGTCCGATGCTCTTCTCCGCGAAGGAGCTTCCCGAAGGAGTCACGCTCGACAGGGACAGGGGCATCCTCGGAGGCGTCGCGCCGGGGAGGAAAGGCAACTACGACATCGAGGTGACCGCCGTCAACTCCGAAGGCTCCGCGACGCATGTCGTCCGCCTCGCGGTGGGCGATACCATCGCGCTTACGCCCCCGATGGGATGGAACAGCTGGAACACGCTCGGGAGCCGCGTCACCGGCGAGAAGACGATGGCGAACGCGCTCGCGCTCGACAGGTCGGGACTCGCGGACCACGGATGGGCGTACGTCAACATCGACGACTGGTGGCAGATGAACAACACGGGACGCCGCAGCGTCGGGGACAGGAAGCTCTTCTTCGGCGGACGCGAGGATGTCGTAGGTCCGGCGCGCGACAAGAACGGCAGGATAATTCCCAACCGTTCGTTCCCCGACATGAAGGCGATAGCGGACTACATACACTCCTTCGGATTCAAGGCCGGAATCTACTCGAGTCCGGGTCCGCTCACCTGCGGCGGCTGCGAGGGCAGCTACGAGCACGAGAAGCAGGATGCGGAGAGCTGGGCCGAATGGGGCTTCGACTACGTGAAGTACGACTGGTGCAGCTACGGCGACGTCTTCAAGAGGGAGACGTCGACGATCGACCATGCGGACAGCCTCAAGATGACCGAGGCGTTCCGCAAGCCGTACCTGCAGATGAAGGATCATCTCCTGGCGCAGAAGCGCGACATCCTCTATTCGTTCTGCCAGTACGGAATCGGCGGCGTCGAGAAGTGGGCGCGCGAGACGGGCGCCAACTGCTGGCGCAGCTGGGGCGACCTCAAGGATTCCTGGAACTGGATGGAGGCGGAGCTCGAGGGCCGCCTCGGCGCGGAGAACTACTGGAAGTACAGCGGACCCGGATGCTGGGCGGATCCCGACATGATGATCGTCGGTCAGCAGCGCTCGTTCGGGTCGGACCATCCTACCTTCCTCACTCCGAACGAGCAGTACACCCACGTCTCGCTCTGGGCGATGGTCGGCTCGCCGCTGCTCATCGGATGCGACCTCACGAAGCTCGACAGGTTCACTCGCAGCCTTCTCTCGAACGACATGGTCATAGGCGTCAATCAGGACCGTCTCGGCAGGATCGCGAAGAGGATCCGCCACGTGGACGGCGAGAGCGTGTGGGTGCGCGAGCTCTCGGACGGCAGCAGGGCGGTCGCGCTCGTGAACCGCAGTCCCGTCGCCCGCCAGATCAAGGTCTCGTTCGTCGAGCTCGGCCTCGGCAGCGGCGAGCACTGGGTCAGGGACATGTGGAGCCATCAGTGCGAGGGCAGGCACTCGGGCGAATATTTCGCGGACGTTCCGGCGCATGCGACAAAGCTAGTCAAGGTCCGTTCCGTCGCCTGCCAGAAGTGCGACTGACGGTTGCCCCCCGAAGGGTACTTGCCTCCCGTCCGCATCTTATGATATAATACCGACAATCTGCGACTGTCTAAGGAGGTTATCCCCGCCGCGGATGTCCGTATTGCGGACGACCGAGCTTCCAGGTGGAGGCATTGGCGGGGTTTTCGGCTTCCCGGTCCGCAGACAACGAAGAAAGAAAAGCACAAATGAAGATCGACAAGGCCGCAATCAAGAACGAGTTCCAGCGCCACGACCGCGACACCGGTTCCAGCGAGGTGCAGATCGCCATCCTCACGAAGGAGATCCAGAACCTGACGGAGCACCTCAAGGCGAACAAGCAGGACTACAGCTCCCGCTACGGGCTTCTCCGCAAGGTCCAGAACCGCCGCAACCTCCTCAACTACCTCAAGCGCGAGGACGAGGAGCGCTACAAAGCGCTCGTCGCGAAGCTCGGCCTCCGCCGCTGAGGGCGGCACGGGACACCGCCCGTGGCAGCTACCGATTGACAAACAGGTAAAAAAGAAAGAAACAAGCAATGCAAGGTGCAAAGCAGTTCAAGGTTTCGATCGCGGGGACCGACCTCGTGTTCGAGACCGGGCTCCTGGCGCAGCAGGCGGCAGGTGCCGTCGCCGTTTCGTACGGCGACACGACAGTCTTCACGGCTGTCACGAATACGGACACTCCGCGGGAGGGCATCGACTTCTTCCCGCTCCAGTGCGAATATCGCGAGAAGTTCTACGCGGCGGGCAAGTTCCCGGGCGGATTCTTCAAGCGCGAGGCCCGTCCCACGTCGAAGGAGATCCTCACGGCGCGCATGTGCGACCGTCCGATCCGTCCCCTCTTCCCCGACGGTTACTACAACGACGTCCAGGTCAACGGCACGCTCATACAGAGCGACGGGACGCGCGAGGCGGACTTCCTCGCGGTGAACGCGGCCTCCGCCGCGCTGCACGTCAGCGACATCCCGTTCATGGGCCCGATAGGCTGCGTCAGGATCGGCCGCGTCGACGGCGAGTGGGTCATCAATCCCACGCACGAGCAGAAGGCCAAGAGCGACATCGACCTCCTCTACGCGGGTCTCCGGGGCAAGTTCCTCATGATGGAGGGCTCCGCCGCCGAGGTCAGCGACGAGGACTTCATCGCGGCGCTCAAGCGCGCCCACGAGGAAGTCGAGAAGATCATCGACTGCCAGATCGAGATGCGCCGCGCCCTCGGCAAGCCCGACAAGGACATCCACGACGTGCCGCAGCCCGCGGACAAGATGGACTTCATCCGCGCGGAGGGCGGCGAGGCCCTCGCGGCCGCGCTCCTCATCAAGGGCAAGCTCGAACGCCAGGGCAAGGTCTCCGCCATCAAGGAGGACCTGCTCAAGAAGGTGAGCGAGAAGTGGCCCGAGATCGACGCCGTCGGCTTCGTGCACCTC